>JAOPVN010000440.1 GCA_025966175.1 Modestobacter sp.
GTGCGCGCGCTGCGGGCCCACCTGCAGGACCAGCAGGCCCAGGGACGCCGGGTGCTGGGGTACGGCGCCGCCTCCCGCGCGGTGCCGTTGCTCGTGGCGGCCGGGGTCGGCCCGGACCTGTTGCCCGGCATTGCCGACGGGTCGGCGGCCAAGCAGGGCCGGGTGGTGCCGGGCGTCGACATCCCGGTCATCGCCCCCGACGAGCTGCTGCGCGCCCGTCCCGACGAGGTGCTGCTGTTCCTGCCCGACCTGCTGGCCGAGGTGCGCGCCGCACTCCCCGAGATCGAGGCGTCCGGCGCGCGCTGGTTCTCCGTCGAGTCCCTGCTGACCGGAGGAGATCTTCCGTGACCCCCCTGACCGACGGCCCGCTGGTGACCGTCGCCATCCCCACCTACCGGCGGCCGGAGATGCTGCGCGGGGCGATCCGCTCGGCGCTGGCACAGACCTACCGCAGCATCGAGGTGCTGGTCTCCGACAGCGCTGCCGATCCGGAGATCGCCGCGCTGGTGGCAAGCTTCGGCGACCCGCGGCTGCGCTACCGGGACAACGGCGCCGTCAGCGACATGAGCACCAACGGCAAGGCGATGTACCAGGCCGCCCGCGGCGAGTTCATCGGCACGCTGCACGACGACGACGAGTGGGAGCCGGACTTCCTCGAGCAGCTGGTGCCCCCGCTGCTGGCCGACCCGTCCGTCGTCCTCTCCTTCGCCGACCACTGGGTGGTCGACTCGGCCGGGCTGGTGCGGGAGGACCTCACCGAGGCCGAGGCGCGCAAGCGCGGCCGCTCCGGGCTGCAGCCCGGCCGGCACCAGCCGTTCGTGGACCTGGCCACGTCCAGCCGGGCGATCTCCCTCACCGTGGCCGGGGTGTTCCGTGCCTCGGCCGTCGACTGGTCGCAGTGGCGGCACGAGGCGGCGGCCGTCTACGACATGTGGCTGGCCTACCTGCTGGCCCGCGAGGGCGCGGCGTGCTTCTACGTGCCGGCGCGGGTCTCCCGGTACCGGCACCACCCGGACGCGGCCTCCTCGGTGGCCCGGCTCGACGCCGCGGCCATCTGGGCCTTCGACCGGTTCCTCGCCGACGAGCGGCTGGCCGCCATCCGGCCCGGCCTGCGCCGCGCCGCGGCACCGCACCACACCGGGCTGGCGCTCACCGCGCTGCGCTCGGACTCCCCGGACGCGCGGCGCGTCGCCGCCCGGCACCTGCGGGCGGCCACCCGGGGCGGCTGGCTGACCTCCACCGCGGTGGGCTGGGTCATGTGGGGGACGCCGCCGTCACTGCGCCGCCGGGTCATCGACGTCGCCCGCCGGCTGCGCGCCCGGCACGCCTCCCGCGGGTCCGGTCCGGCGATCTGACCCCGCAAACGACAGGAGGGCCCCGGCCGATTCGGCCGGGGCCCTCCTGTCGTTGCGGGAGTGTGGGTCAGTCGACCTGCAGGGACGGGATCGGGACGACGATCCGCCCGCCCCACTCGCGGATGTAGGACAGCTGCGCGGTGATCTCCGTGCGCAGGTTCCACGGCAGCACGAGCACGTAGTCGGGCCGGTCCTCCGCGATCGCCTCGGGCGGCAGGATCGGGATGTGCGTCCCCGGCAGGAACTTGCCGTGCTTGTGCGGGTTCCGGTCGACGGTGAAGCGGAGCAGGTCGGCGCGGATGCCGCAGTGGTTGAGCAGGGTGTTGCCCTTGCCCGGAGCGCCGTAGCCGACGACCTTCTTGCCCTCCGCGGCGGCGGTGGCCAGGAAGGTGAGGAGGTCGCGCTTGACCCGGTCGACGGCGGAGGCGAACCCGCGGTGCCCCTCCAGGCTGTGCAGCCCGCGGCGCTCCTCCTCGGCGAGCAGGGCGGCCACGGCGGGGGTCTCGGTGCCGGCGTGCGCCGCATGTCGGGCCCAGTAGCGCAGCGAGCCGCCGTGGGAAGGAAGCTCCTCGACGTCGACCAGGACCAGGCCGGCCGAGGCGAGCACGCGCTGCGCGGTGAGCACCGTGTAGTACTGGAAGTGCTCGTGGTAGATCGTGTCGTACTGGCTGTGCTCGATCAGCCGCATCAGGTGCGGCACCTCGATGCTCAGCCAGCCGTCGTCGGCGAGCAGCGCTGCCAGGCCCGCGGTGAAGTCACGGACGTCGGGAACGTGCGCGAAGACGTTGTTGGCGACGACGAGGTCAGCAGCTCCGTGCTCGGCGCGCACCTGCCGGCCGACCTCCTCGCCGAGGAAGTCCACCCGGGTCGGCACGCCGCGCTCCTGGGCGATGACGGCGATGTTGGCGGCCGGCTCGATGCCGAGCACCGGGATCTGCCGGTCGACCAGGTGCTGCAACAGGTAGCCGTCGTTGCTCGCCACCTCCACGACCAGGCTGTCGGCGTCCAGGCCGAGCCGCTGCACGGCCCGCTCGGTGAAGACACGGGCGTGCTCCACCCAGGAGGTGGAGTAGGAGGAGAAGTAGGCGTAGTCGGAGAAGATGTCCGCGGCGGGGATGTGCGGGGGAAGCTGCACCAGCAGGCACTCGGCGCAGATCCAGACGCGCAGCGGGTAGAACACCTCCGGCGACTCGAGCTGCTCGCGGGGCAGGAAGCTCTCGCAGGGCGGCGACATCCCGAGGTCGACGAAGACGTCGGTGAGCGGCGAACCGCACAGTCGGCAGGCCCCGCCGCCCTGGGGGGCCAGGCCGGCGAGCGCCGTGGACAGCCCCGTCGCGAGACCGGCGACCGGGTGCAGGACAGACGTCATGGCGATTCCTCTCTGTCGTGCCAGCCCCGGCGGGGCAGGTCAGTAGGCGCCGTTGCTGCCGAGCACGGCCCGGAAGGTGCGCCACAGGATGAGGAGGTCGAGGCCGAGGGACCAGTTCTCGACGTACCGGACGTCGAGTTCGACCGACTCGTCCCAGGTCAGATCCGACCGGCCGCTGACCTGCCACAGACCGGTGATGCCCGGCTTGACCAGCAGGCGCCGGTGCATGTCCGAGCCGTACTGCTCGACCTCGCGGGTCACGTGCGGGCGCGGCCCGACGAGGGACATGTGCCCGAACAGGACGTTGAACAGCTGCGGGAGCTCGTCGAGGGAGTACCGGCGGAGGAACGACCCGACGCGGGTGACCCGGGGGTCGCGGCGCATCTTGAACTGCACCTCGTTGCCCTCGTTGAGGACCATGAGCGCCTCGATGCGCTCTTCCGCGTCGGTGACCATGCTGCGGAACTTGAGCAGGTCGAACTCCCGGCCACGCTTGCCGATGCGGCGGTGCCGGTAGAAAGCCGGTCCGGGGCTGGTGAGCCGCACCGCCAGGCCGATGACGACCAGCGCCGGGGCACTGAAGAGAAGCAGCGTGAAGGCGGCGGCACGGTCCAGCAGCGACTTCACCAGCCGGCGGGACCCGCGGAACTCCGGCTCCTGCACCTGGATCAGCGGAACGCTGGTGGTGGGGCGCAGCTGCAGGCGGTTGGAGGCGACCTCGATCAGCCCGGGGCCGACCAGCACCTCGATGCTGGTGCCCTCGAGACGCCAGGCCAGGTCGCGCAGGTACTGGCCGGCGGTGTCGCTGGCCGAGGCGACCACCACGGCGTCGGCACGCACCTCGTCGAGCACCCGGACGGCGTCATCGAGTGCGCCGAGGACGGGCACGCCCTCCTCGCCGAGCACGGTCGACTCCCCGGGGCGGGGCACGCACGCACCGATGACCCGGAAGCCGGCGGTGGCGTCCCGGCGCAGTCGCCGGACCAGGTCGAGCACGGCGACGTCGCGACCGACGACGACCACGTGCTTGGTCATCAGGCCGCGCCGACGGGCCGAGTGCATGCGACGGCGGTGCAGGTTGCGGCCGAGGAGGGTGAGCAGGACGGTGCTGGGCGCGCCGACCAGGAGCAGCGGGCGCAGCCCGGGCACCGTGAGCAGCTGTCCGGCGAAGCTGAGCAGGCCGATCGCGACCAGGCCGGCCACGGCCACCCGGCGGTACTCATCCGGCCCGCTGCCCAGCCGCCGCTCGGCGTAGCCGCCCAGCAGCCCCAGCAGGGCGGCCCAGGCAACGACGACGACCTCGATCAACGCACGCCCGGGCGTGCCTCCGGACAACGGCAGGGTCAGGGCCAGGGTCACCCCGAGACCGGCCGCGAACAGGTCGCCGACGACGAGCCCGACGGTGTAGCTGACCAGCCACTCCGGGGTGCGGCGGCGCCGGGCGGAGAAGGGGTCGTAGACAGGGCGGGCGAGGGCGGCGACGGCCGGGGGCACACCGTCCCGGATGTCGAGGGGCGGCACGGACTCGAGCTGCCGCAGCTGGCGGACCTCGGCGTCGGGGGTCTCGTTCACGGCGTGCGAGCCCGCCGCCTCGGCCAGGTCGACGGCGCTGGTGCGCTCGGCGCGCTTGGTGAGCGCCGCGGTTTCGGCGGGCAGCAGCCCGGTCAGTTCCGTGCGCCCGGGGAGGTCCGTGGCCCGCCGGGCGGGCACGTCGCCGGCCGCGGCGGACGGCGAGCCGTCGTCCGGACGCGCGGGGGCGCCGCTGGGCGTGGTCACGCGGTCTCCCCTCGACGCGGAAACTGACAAGATCTTTCACTGACCCTGACTCGCCCATCACGCAGAGTCAATCCCGTGGAGGTCGAACTGGCCTTTTGTGGGTGAACATCACTCTCCGGAGCGAATCCGCCGGGCATGTGGCCGACGTGCCCGGAGCTGACCGCCGTCATACGGTCAGCCGCCCAGCCGGGAGTGCGACCAGGACGCCGCCGCGGACACCGGGGCGTCGAGGGTCTGGGCGTCGGCGGTGCGGCGGAGTGCCAGTCGGCCGGCAGCACCAGACGGGGGGCGACCCCGACCAGCACGGACACCAGGACGGCGACCGCGCCGAGCACCTCGCCGCTCTCCTCGACGAAGGTGGCCAGCGCCGTCCACGGGGAGGACCCGAACGACTGCCCCACCAGCGAGGAGACGGCAGACAGCCCCACGGCAGCCACGGCGTAGAGCGCCCAGGCGCTGAGCACCCGGCGGCGGTCACGGCGATCGGCGCGACTGATCCAGAAGAGGCCGGCGAGGACCACGGCGGCGACCAGGGCGCTGCCGATCGCGGCCACGACCGGGTGGTCGGCGACGCCGACGGCCGCGAGGACGCGGACGTGCACGGTTCCACCGCCCTTGACCTCGGCCACGAGGACCGCGACCAGGCCGACGGCGACCCACCAGGAGCGGCGCTTCTCGATGCGGGCGCCGCCGAGCAGCGCGGCGCCGGCTGTGGCGACGAAGAGTGCGGTGATGTAGAGCCGCGGCACGGACAGCGGCTGGTCCATCGACAGCAGGGCAGCGGTCCCCCGTTCGCTGCCGCTGGTGCGCACGGCGAACCCGACGGCCTCCAGGCAGACGCCGGTGGTGGCCAGGATCAGCGCGATGGGCGGCACGGGGATGCGCCGACGGCGGGCAGGAAGCGGGCCGCGGACGACGGGCAGGGTCAGCGGAGGCGGCGCATCCGGGGCACCCAGCACCTCACGGCGATCG
The DNA here is from genome assembly GCA_025966175.1 of Modestobacter sp. GTDB lineage: Bacteria > Actinomycetota > Actinomycetes > Mycobacteriales > Geodermatophilaceae > Modestobacter. The sequence goes on from JAOPVN010000440.1 coordinate 5,473, forward strand.
GCGTCGCGGATGGCGCGCCCGACCGGCAGTGCGCAGAGCAGCCCGACGGCCGTCCACCCGACCAGCACCCATCCCCACCACGCCATGACACTCCCATCGGCACCCGAACTACCGATCTTGAGACCCGTGACGGGCTGGACGACCCTCGGCGCGCACAGTTCACCCTCTGGGAGGACACGCCGGGCACCGTGGGTCACACGCGTCCCACCAGCCACCGAACCAGCGACGGGGCCGCCGCGGGGCGCCTATAAAGGCACCCGTGTGGGTTGTGGCGGGTCTCGGGATCGGGTGGGTGCTGCTGACCCTGCTCGTCCTCCCGGTGCTGGGCCGCGCTCTCGGCTACGGCGAGCGGCGCACTGCCACGCTGCGCCGCACCCCGGCGATCGAGGCCGACCGGAGCGCGCACTGGCCGGTGCCCCAGCCGCGCACCTGGCAGGTCACCGGCAACACGGTGATGTCCGTACCGCCACGCTGACCGCCCCGCGCCTGCGTACCCGGCCTGCGGATGACAGCCAGGCGCAACGGGCCGTCCGGGCGGTACGGGACGTCGGCGACGTGCCGCCTGCGGCCCCGCGGCGGCCGAGCACAGGGGGTCAGCCGGCGCGGCGGCCGAGCGCCCGGTAGGTCCAGCCGGCGGCCACCCAGGTGTCCCGGTCCAAGGCGTTGCGCCCGTCGAGTACCCGCTTCTGCGTCACGACCGTCCCGAACGCGACCGGGTCCAGCTCGCGATACTGCTTCCACTCGGTGAGCAGCAGGACGGCGTCGGCCCGGTCGGCGGCTTCCTCGGCGGTGTCGGCGTAGTCCAGCTGCGGCCACAGCTTGCGGCTGTTCTCGATCGCCGCCGGATCGGTGACCCGCACCACCGCACCCTGCAGCTGCAACTGGGCGGCCACGTTCAGCGCCGGGGAGTCCCGGATGTCATCGCTGTCGGGCTTGAACGCCGCCCCCAGCACCGCCACCCGCTTGCCCAGCAGCGACCCGTCACAGACCTCCCGGGCCAACTCCACCATCCGGATCCGCCGCCGCATGTTGATGTTGTCCACCTCACGCAGGAACGTCAGCGCCTGATCCGCCCCCAGCTCCCCGGCCCGGGCCATGAACGCCCGGATGTCCTTGGGCAGACACCCGCCACCGAAGCCCAGCCCGGCGTTGAGGAACTTCCGCCCGATCCGGTCGTCGTGCCCGATGGCGTCGGCCAGCTGCTTGACGTCCGCGCCGGTCGCCTCGCACAGCTCGGCCATCGCGTTGATGAAGGAGATCTTCGTGGCCAGGAACGAGTTCGCCGCCGTCTTCACCATCTCCGCCGTCGCGTAGTCGCTCTCCACCTTCGGCGTGCCCCGCTCCACGATCGACGCGTAGACCTCATCCAGCAGAGCCCGAGCGGTCGCCGCATCTTCTCCAGC
>JAOPVN010000473.1 GCA_025966175.1 Modestobacter sp.
GGCTGCGGCGCCCCGGCCGGTGCCACGGCGGTGGTGGGGTCGGGCTGGACGCTCATGGTGACGCCTTCCTGCCGGCGGTGGAGGCCATGCGACGACGGACGACCGCGGCGACCCCGGCGCCGAGGGCGGCGCCGGCGAGCACGTCGGAGGGGTAGTGCACGCCGAGCAGCACGCGCGACACCAGCAACACGCCGGTGACCCCGGCCATGGCGGGCCGGCCGACCATCGGGCCGAACCCCACCGCGGCCGCAGCCGTGGAACAGCTGTGCGCACTGGGGAAGGAGAGCCGGCTCGGGGTGGCGACGAGCGCGGGGACGTCGTCCAGGGCGGGCCGGACCCGGCGCACCACCCGCTTGACGACCACGCCGGCGGCGTGCGCGGCGACGACGCCGGTGACCCCCGCGGCCCAGTCCGCCCGGTCGCGACCGCGCAGCCAGCCGGCCGCGCCGAGGGCGATCCAGCCGAGCGCGTGCTCACCGAAGTGGGAGAGCCCCTGGGCCACCGGGACGGCCGGCGTGCTGCCCAGGGTCCGTCGGGTGGACCGGAGCAGCGAGTGGTCGAAGCTGGCCAGCACCGCGCTGGGGGATGCGCTCATCGAGGATCGACTGTAGCTGCGCCGGAGCGGCCCAGCGCGCCCGCGCGAGGTGACCCCCGTCCTGCGGGTGACACCCTGGTCACGTGCCCCTCCCCGCATCCTCCACGCCGGCCGACCTGCTCACCGACGCCCTCCGGCGCGACGCGGCTGCGCCGCTGGTGACGTTCTACGACGACGTGTCCGGTGAGCGCACGGAACTGTCGGCGACCACGCTGGCCAACTGGGTGGCGAAGACGGCGAACCTGCTGCAGGAGGAGTTCGACATCGGCCCGGGCAGCACCGTGGCGCTGTCCCTGCCCGTGCACTGGCAGACGGCGGCGGTGCTGCTGGGCGTGTGGAGCTGCGGTGCCGCGGTGCTCGACACCGCCGGCGAGGACGACGACCGGTTCTCCTCGGCCGACGTCGTGCTGGCCGAGGCGGGCCGGTTGCCGCCGCTGGAGGAGCAGGAGCTGCCCGAGCTGATGGGCCTGTCCCTGCACCCGATGGGCCTGGGCATGGCCGGCTACGTGGGGCCGGCCCGGGACTTCGCGCTCGAGGTGCGGGCGCAGGGGGACGTGTTCACCCCCTGGCAGCCGGTCGACCCCGACCGCCCGGGCCTGGTGCTCGGCGGCGGTGAGCTGACCCTCCGTGGCCTGGTCGCCACGGCCACTGAGCTGGCCGGCCGGCTGGGTCTGCACAGCGGTGACCGGGTGCTGGTCGACCAGCGGGCGGCGACCGAGGCCGGGCCGGCGGCCTGGCTGCTGGCCCCCCTCGCGGCCGGGGCCTCGCTGGTGCTGTGCCGCAACCCGGCTTCCGCCCAGTTGCAGCACCGGGCGGAGACCGAACGGGTCACCGCTACGCTCGGCCTGAAGCTCGACGGGATCCGCGAGCTGGGCCGCCCCGCCTGACCCCTCCCCGCCCAGCCATCGATGGACGGTGGTCAGCTGCATGGACAAGGTCGTCGCCAGCGCCCGTGAGGCCGTGGCCGACATCCCCGACGGTGCTGTGCTCGCCGTCGGCGGTTTCGGTCTCTGCGGAGTTCCCTTCCAACTGATCGACGCGCTTCTCGAGCAGGGCGCCTCCGGGCTGACGACCATCTCCAACAACTGCGGGGTCGACGACCAGGCACTCGGGGTGCTGCTCTACGCGGGGCGGATCACCAAGACGATCAGCTCGTTCGTGGGCGGCAACAAGGAGCTCGCGCGGCTCTACCTCTCCGGCGAGCTCGAGGTCGAGCTGACCCCGCAGGGCTCCCTCGCCGAACGGCTGCGCGCGGGCGGCACCGGCATCCCGGCGTTCTACACCCCCACCGGCGTCGGCACCCTGGTCGCCGACGGCGGGATCCCGGTCCGCTACGACGCCGACGGCAACGTGGTCGCCACCAGCGCGCCCAAGGAGGTGCGCCGCTTCGGCGACCAGGAGTTCGTGCTGGAGACCGCACTGACCGCCGACTACGGCCTGGTCCGCGCCGCGGTCGGCGACCGGCAGGGCAACCTGGTCTTCCACGAGTCCGCCCGCAACTTCAACCCGCTGGCCGGCATGGCCGCGGCGATCACCATCGCCGAGGTGGAGGAGCTGGTCGAGCCCGGCGAGATCCTGCCGGAGGCGGTGCACCTGCCCGGGGTCTTCGTGCAGCGGGTCGTCGTGGTCGGCAGCGAGGGCAAGAAGATCGAGAAGCGCACCACGCGCCCGCGGCCCGGCTCCGCCACACCGGCCGGGGCCGGCACCGACGGAACCCAGGAGGCCTGAGGCATGGCACTCACCCGCGACCAACTCGCCGCCCGCGTGGCTCTGGACCTGGAGGACGGGCAGTACGCCAACCTCGGGATCGGGATGCCGACCCTGGTCCCGAACTTCATCCCCGACGGCGTGCACGTGGTGCTGCAGAGCGAGAACGGCGTCCTCGGGGTGGGTCCCTACCCCTTCGAGGGCGAGGAGGACCCGGACCTCATCAACGCGGGCAAGGAGACCATCACGCTGCTGCCCGGCGCCAGCTTCTTCGACTCCTCGCTGTCCTTCGGGATGATCCGCGGGCACCACATCGACGTCGCCGTGCTGGGCGCGATGCAGGTCAACGTCCGCGGCGACCTGGCCAACTGGCTCATCCCCGGCAAGATGGTCAACGGGATGGGCGGGGCCATGGACCTGGTCCACGGCGCCCGCGAGGTCATCGTGATGATGGAGCACGTGGCCCGCGACGGCTCCCCGAAGATCGTCGACGAGTGCTCGCTGCCGCTGACCGGCAAGGCCTGCGTCGACCGGATCATCACCGACCTGGCCGTCATCGACGTGACCGACCAGGGTCTGGTGCTGCGCGAGGTCGCCCCCGGGACCACCGTCGACGAGGTGGTCGCGGCGACCGGCGCACCCCTGCAGGTCGGCGACGCCGTGCCCACGATGACCCTGCCGGCGACTGTGTGACGTTCTCGGTCATCGCCCGGGACGCCGGCACCGGCGACCTGGGCATCGCGGTCTCCTCCTGCATCCTGGCCGTCGGCCGGGCCGTGCCCACCGTCCGCCCGGGCGTCGGGGTCGTCGCCGTCCAGGCGCGCAGCCGGCGGGGGCTGGGCACGTCGCTGATGGCCGGGCTCGCCGACGGGACCTCCCCGCAGGACCTGGTGCGCCGCGCCTCGCACGCCGCGGAGGACGTCGACCGGCAGATCGCCGTGCTGGACGCCGCCGGTCAGGTCGCCGCC
>JAOPVN010000495.1 GCA_025966175.1 Modestobacter sp.
CAGCGCCGCCCGCGCCTCGGCGAGCGCCTGCCCGCAGCTGACCTGCCGGTAGCCGCTGACCGCATCGCGCACCTCGGCCAGTGCACGGCGGGCGGCCTCCTCGACGTCGGCCATCTCCTGGCGGGCGCGCGGCGGGTCGACCTCGGCCAGCCGGCGAGCGAGCTCGCTCTTCAGCGCGATCAGCGACAGCGAGTGCCCCAGCAGGTCGTGGAGGTCGCGGGCGAAGCGCATCCGCTCGTCGGCGACGGCGCTGCGGGCCAGCTCCTCGCGGGCCTCCTGCAGTTCTCGGTTCAGCGCGATCAGGTGCCCGGTGCCCTGCATCGCGAAGCCGGTCAGCAGGCAGATGACCGGCAGGAACAGCAGCCCGGACGAGTGGGCGATGAGCAGGACCGCGGCGCACACCCCCGCTGTGGCGACGACGACCGGCCACACCCAGCGGTGCGGCAGCGTGGCGGCGGTGGCCGCCGACACGTAGATCATCAGTCCGGCCCAGTTCTCGCCCAGGCCGAAGGCGAGTACGACCGCGAGGGCGACCATGACCAGGAACTCCGGTCGCAGCCCCCGCGGCCGGCCGAGGTGGGCGATCACCTGCAGGTACGCGACGGTGAAGGCGACCAGCCCGACCGCGGCCAGGACGCGGACCACGACCGGGCGGTCGGTGGTCACGATGTCGGCGATCGGGAAGGCCTGGAACAGCAGCCACGGCAGCGCCCAGATGACCTGCCCCCACCTGCCCGCGTTGCCCACGGTCGGCGACGCTATCGCTGCGCGGCCCGACCGAGGGCTCACCCGGCGACCGCGTGCAGCGGGCGCCGCTGGGCGGCGAGCAGAGCCGCGATGGCGAAGACGACGCCGTAGCCGATCAGCATCAGCACCGGTAGCACCGACGGCGTGCCCGCGGCGACGTCCCGCCCCAGCTCGGCGTACCAGTACGACGGCATCGCGTGGGCCAGCCCCACCATGCCGGCGGGGAAGGTCTCGACCGGGAACCACAGCCCGCCCAGCGCGGCCAGCACCGTGCCGAGGATCCCGATCGCCGCTCCCGCGGCCTGGGCATCGAGGAGGAGGCCCACCGCGAGACCGAAGCCGACGAAGACGACCGAGCCCGCCCACAACACCGCGACCAACGCCAGCCAGGTGCCCGACCCGAACTGCACGCCGTTCACGAACCGGCCGACCAGCGCCACCACCACCAGGCTGGGCAGCACGAGGGCCGCACCGACCAGGACGTCCACCCCAAGGACCGCCCCGGTGGGCACCGGGGTGACCCGCAGCTGCCGCAGCCATCCCGAGGACCGGTCGAAGGCCAGCCGGATCGTCGCGCCCAGGGCCGCGCCGATGGCGCCGTAGGCCATCATCGAGATCATCGTGGCGGCCGCGACGTCCTGGTAGTCCCCGGCCGGCACCTGTCCGCCGATGACCTTGGTGAAGAAGATCGTGAACAGCGCCGGCAGCAGGACCGTGAAGAACAGGTACTGCCGGTTGCGACCCACCCGGCGCAGCTGGAAGAGCAGCAGGTCGGTCATCGGATGGCTCCGCTGCGGTCGATGAGGTGCAGGAATGCCTGTTCGAGGGTGGCGCCGCGCACCTCGAGGTCCGGCAGCGAGCGGGGTCCGGCCAGCAGCGCGCGCAAGGTCGCCTCGACGTCGGAGGTGGTGAGCTCCACGCGCTCGTCGTCCCCACCGACCGCGGTGACACCGGGCAGGCCGGGCAGGTCCTCCCGTGGCCCGGCACAGCGGAACCGGATGCTGCGCCCGGCGACCCGGGACTTGATCGAGGCGGCCGACCCGTCGGCCACCACCCGCCCGGCCGAGATGACGACCACCCGGTCGGCGATCGCGTCGGCCTCCTCCAGGTGGTGGGTGGCGAAGACGACGGTGTGCCCGCGGCCGGCCAGCGAGCGCATCGTCGTCCAGAAGGACTGCCGCGCCTCCACGTCCATCGCCGCGGTCGGCTCGTCGAGCAGCAGCAACGGCGGCGCCCCGGCCAGGGCGAGCGCGAGCAGCACCCGCTGGCGCTGGCCGCCGGACAGCGCGTCGACCTTCCGGTCGAGCAGCCCGTCGATGCCGGCGGTGACGACGAGGTCCTCGACCGGCCACGGCATCTCGTAGCGGCGGCGGACCAGGGCGAGCACCTCTCCGACGCGGCATTCGCTGGGCAGCCCGCCGTGCTGGAGCATCGCGCCCACCCCACCGGCCCGGATCGCCTCGGCCGGCGCGCGCCCCCGCAGCAGCACCCGGCCGCCCGCCGGCCGGAAGAGCCCCAGGGCGGCGTTGACGGTCGAGGACTTCCCGGCGCCGTTGGGGCCCAGCAGGGCGACGGTCTCCCCCGGCTCGATCCGCAGGTCGAGACCGTCCACGGCGATCGTGTCGCCGTAGCGGACGGTCAGCCCCTCCATCTCGAGTGCGGGTGTCGGTGGCATGGCACGAGCCTGGCTGTGCGCTCGCCGTCGTGGCAGTGCGAGAAGTCGTCGGCTGCACCTGACATCTGTCAGCTGCAGACGTATCCGTTTCGTGACCACCGGCGAGTCGGCACTGACCAGCACGATCGGGTCCCTCACCCTGACCGGCAACGGCCCGCGCGCGGAGGCGCGCACCCGGAAGGAGTCGAGCCGTGCGCTGGTCTGCCCAGCGAGGGACTGCCTCGCCTGCCCCGGGCTCTGTCGTCCCGCCGTCCGACGCCCGGTCGGCACCGCGGACGGTGGAGCCCGAGGTCCCGGCCCGTCGTCGGCCGGTCCGCCGGATCGAGCAGGACGCCAGCATGGAGGCCGCCGCGCAGCAGGCCGGCGTCCTGTCCCAGGCCAGTCGCGAGGTCTCCGACACCTCCCGGCAGGCCGCTGAGTCCCTCGCCGAGCTGCGGGTGGCGATCGGCGACATCTCCAGCAGCACCACCCGCGCCTCGACGGTGGCCGAGGACGCCGTCCGGGACGCCCATGCCGTGGACGAGCGGATCGCGGCCCTGCAGAGCGCCAGCGAGTCGATCACCGAGATGGTGCGGCTGATCTCGGCGATCAGCCAGCAGAGCCGGTTCCTCGCGCTCAACGCCTCCGTCGAGGCCGCACGGGCCGGCGAGGTCGGCCGCGGGTTCGCCGTCGTCGCCGACGAGGTGAAGCAGCTGGCCACCCGTACCGCCCAGGCCGCCGAGGACATCGGCGCGCAGATCGAGGCGGTGCAGCAGGAGACCCGTCAGGCGGTCAGCGCCATCCAGCGGATCACCGGCACCCTGGGCTCCATCGCCGAGGCGCAGGACGCCATCGCCGCGGCCGTGGAGCAGCAGCGGGCCGCCGCGGACCGGGTGGTGGACAACGTCGACCGCGCGGCCAGCGGCTCCGCCCGGATCACCGAGGCGGTCGCGCAGCTGGCCGACAGCCAGCGGCTGGTCTACGTGCGCCGGGCGCTGTCGCTGGCGCAGGACCTGCTGGAGGACGCCGGTGGCGCCGACCTCGGCACCGGCGAGCTGACCCTGACCGTCCGGGACCAGGCCACCTCCGCCGACAGCACCGTCCGGCTGCCCGAGCTGCTGCTCGGCGGCACTCCGCTGCCCCGGGTCGACGACCCACAGCGACCGGCCCCGCTCGTCGACGACGTGGTGGCGCAGGTCGGCGGCACCTGCACGCTGTTCCAGCGCCTGGACGACGCGGGCAGCATGGTGCGCGCCGCGACGACGGTGGTGACGCCGGCCGGCACCCGCAACATCGGCACCTACATCGCCCGCACCAACCCGGACGGCACGGCCAACCCGGTGCTCGCCGCCGTCCTGGCCGGCCACACCTACACCGGCCCCGCCACGGTCGCCGGCAAGCCGTACTTCACCGCCTACACCGGTGTGCACTCACCGGCCGGCGAGCTGATCGGGATGCTCTACGTCGGCCTGCCCATCGACGCGATGCAGGCCTGACCCCGCCTGATCACAGGCGCCGAAATGGCCATTGTGGCGCCTGTGATCAGTCGGTGAGGTCGCGGATGACCGCGTCGGCGAGCAGCCGGCCCCGGTCGGTGAGGACGGCGCGACCGGCGGCGTGCGGCTCGGGTTCCAGCAGCCCCCGGACGACGGACTCCGCGGCCCGCGCCCGGCCCGCCTCGCTCAGCGCCGTCAGCGGCAGCCCGTCACGCAGCCGCAGCCCCAGCATCACCCGCTCCAGCGCCTGGTCGGCCGGGGTGAGCAGCTCCGTGTCGGCAGCCGGGTGCACCCCGGCGGCGAGCCGGTCGGCGTAGGCGGCCGGGTGCTTGACGTTCCACCAGCGCAGCCCGCCGACGTGCGAGTGCGCGCCCGGGCCGATCCCCCACCAGTTGGCGTTGGCCCAGTA
>JAOPVN010000494.1 GCA_025966175.1 Modestobacter sp.
CGATCCTGGACCTGTGCATCTCGCACGGCGGGGCGATCACCGGCGAGCACGGCGTGGGCGTGGACAAGGCCGCCTACATGCCCAAGATGTTCACCGACGACGACCTGGACACGATGCAGCTGGTCCGGTGCGCCTTCGATCCGGACAACATCTCCAACCCGGGCAAGGTCTTCCCCACGCCCCGGTTGTGCGGCGAGGTGCCCGGAAGGCGCAAGCACGCCCACCCGCTGGTCGAGGCGGGCCTGGCGGAGGCGTTCTGATGACCACCGTCAGCCTCGACACCGCCCGCGCCGCGCTCTCCTCGGCCTGCGACGAGGTCGACGACGCCGGCCCGGCCGACGCCGTCGACGGGGTCCCCGCCGCGCTGGTCGCCCGGCCCGGCTCGACCGCAGAGACCGCCGAGGTGCTGCGCGCCGCCGCGGCCCAGGGGCTCACGGTCGTCGCGCGCGGCCGCGGCACCAAGCTGACGTGGGGGCGGCCCCCCGAGCGGGCCGACCTCGTCGTCGACCTGAGCCGGATGTCCGCCGTCCTCGACCACGCCGCCGGCGACCTGATCGTCGACACCCAGGCCGGCACGCTGCTCTCCGACGTCCAGCAGACCGTGGGCTCGGCCGGTCAGCGCCTCGCCCTGGACGAGCCGGTGCCGGGTTCCAGCATCGGCGGCGTGCTCGCCACCAACGGCAGCGGCCCGGGCCGGGTCGGCGTCGGATCCGCCCGGGACCTGCTCATCGGGGTCACCGTCGTGCGCGCCGACGGGGTCGTGGCCAAGGCCGGTGGCCGGGTGGTCAAGAACGTGGCCGGCTACGACCTGGGCAAGCTGGTGATCGGGTCCTTCGGCACCCTCGCGGTCATCACCGAGGCGGTCTTCCGACTGCACCCCGTCCCGCCGGCCCAGCGGTTCGTCACCGTGTCCTTCGGCACGGCCGAGGACGCCGCCCGCCTGGTCCAGACCGTCGTGCACGCCCAGGTGGTGCCGTCGGCGGTCGAGGTCGACTGGCGGGCCGACGGCACCGGCACGGTCGGCGTCCTGCTGGGTGGCACGGCCGCGGGGGTGCAGGGCCGCACGGCGACCACCCTGGAGTTGCTCGGCACCGGGGCGGAGGCGGCCGAGGAGCCGCCGGCCGGCTGGGGCGTGCTGCCCTGGCACGACGGGCCCGCCGGCGACCAGCCGCCGACCGGGCTCAAGCTGACCTGCGCACTCTCCGGGCTGGGCCCGGTGCTGGCCGCCGCGCGCCGCGCCGCCGCCGACGCAGACGTGGCGCTGACCGTGCGGGGCTCCGGTGGCGCCGGCGTCCTGTACGGCGCCCTGCCCGCGGACGCCCCGGTCGACGCCGTCGCCGGCGTGGTCGCCCGCACCCGCGCGGCGTGCACGGCGCACGGGGGTGCCCTCGTCGTCCTCGAGGCACCGGCGGCGGTGAAGGCCGCCGTGGACACCTGGGGGCCGGTGCCGGCGATCGACCTGATGCGCCGCGTCAAGGACCAGTTCGACCCCGAGCGCCGCCTGGCGCCGGGCCGGTTCGTCGGAGGAATCTGATGGCACAGCCCACCCGCGTCCAGTCCGACGAGCCGCAGGGCGACCCGCGCAAGGCCGGTGCCCAGGCCGGCGGCCCGGTGCCGCTCGGGTCACCGACGGTGCGACCGGCCTTCGACGACGACCACGCGCCCTCGGCCGAGCTGATCAGTGACTGCGTGCACTGCGGCTTCTGCCTGTCCACCTGCCCCACGTACACGCTGTGGGGCGAGGAGATGGACTCCCCGCGCGGCCGGATCGACCTGATGAAGGCCGGCCTGCAGGGCGCACCGATGACCGACACCATGGTCCAGCACTTCGACGCCTGCCTGGGCTGCATGGCCTGCGTCACCGCCTGCCCCTCGGGCGTGCAGTACGACAAGCTGATCGAGGCCACCCGGGTGCAGGTCGAGCGGCACCACACCCGCAGCCCCGGCGATCGGGCGATGCGCGCGGCGATCTTCGCGCTGTTCCCCTACAAGCGGCGGCTGCGCGCACTGCGCGGGCCGCTGCGCGCGTACCAGGCCAGCGGTCTGCCGAAGGTGGTGCGGCGCAGCGGGCTGCTGGACCGGCTGGCACCGAAGCTGGCCGCGATGGAGGGGCTGGCCCCGGTCCTGGAGAAGCGCGAGAAGCTGCCCGAGCAGGTGCCGGCCGTGGGCCAGCGGCGGGCCGTGGTCGGGATGCTGACCGGCTGCGTGCAGGGCGAGTTCTTCCCCGGCGTCAACGCCGCGACCGCCCGGGTGCTGGCCGCCGAGGGGTGCGACGTCGTCATCCCCCGCAAGCAGGGCTGCTGCGGGGCGCTGTCGGTGCACAACGGCCGGCAGGAGGAGGCCGAGGGCTTCGCCCGGGCCACCATCGACGCCTTCGAGGCGGCCGGCGTGCAGACCGTCGTCGTGAACGCCGCCGGCTGCGGGTCGAGCATGAAGGAGTACGCCGAGATCCTGGCCGACGACCCCGCCTACGCCGAGCGGGCGAAGGCGTTCGCCGCGTCGGTGCGCGACGTCTCCGAGCTGCTGGCCGAGCTGGGCACCGTCGCCCCGCGGCGGCCCCTGGAGGTCACCGTCGCCTACCACGACGCCTGCCACCTCGGGCACGCTCAGGGCATCCGCCAGCAGCCGCGTGCACTGCTGCGGGAGATCCCGGGTCTGCAGCTGCGGGAGATCCCCGAGGCCGAGGTCTGCTGTGGGTCGGCCGGCATCTGGAACGTGCTGAACCCCGAGCCCGCCCGCGAGCTGGGCGACCGCAAGGCCCGCAACATCGCCGCCACCGGCGCCGACCTGCTGGTGACGGCGAACCCCGGCTGCCTGATGCAGGTGTCCTCCTCCCTGGAACGCCAGGGCACCCGGATCGGGCTGGCGCACACCATCGAGGTGCTCGACGCCTCGATCCGCGGCCTGCCGGTGAGCTCCCTGGGGCCGCAGCACTGAGACCTTCCCCAGATCGCAATTCGATCTCGATCCGTTGCACAGCGCGACCCGTACCACCACCCTCTGCCCACGCACCGCTCCTGCTCACACCGAGGTGAGACGACGATGTTCGAACAGGTACTCGACCCGGTCGGCGGGTCGCTCGGGCTCTCCGCCCTCTGCGCCGTCCTCCCCCTGCTGACCCTGTTCGTGCTACTGGGCGTGCTGCGGGTCAAGGCGTGGATCGCCGGCCTGGTCTCCTTGGCGGTGGCGATCGTCGTCGCCGTCCTCTTCTTCGGCATGCCCGTCGGGCAGTCGCTGCTCAGCGCCACCGAGGGCGCCGCCTTCGGGTTCTTCCCGATCCTGTGGATCGTGATCAATGCGATCTGGGTGTACAACCTGACCGTCGAGACCGGGCACTTCGACGTGCTGCGCCGGTCGTTCGAGAAGGTCAGTCCCGACCAGCGGATCCAGGCGATCATCATCGCCTTCTGCTTCGGCGCCCTGCTCGAGGCGCTGGCCGGCTTCGGCACACCGGTGGCGATCACCGTGGTCATGCTGATGACCCTGGGCTTCACCCCGCTGAAGTCGGCGTCCCTGGCCCTGATCGCGAACACCGCGCCGGTCGCCTTCGGTGCGCTGGCCTCGCCGATCGTCACCCTCGCCACCGTCACCTCGGGCGCCAACGACGACGCGCGGCTCACCTTGGACGGGCTGGGCGCCATGGTCGGGCGCCAGACGCCGATCCTCGCCGTCGTCGTCCCGCTGATCCTGGTCTTCGTCGCCGACGGCAAGCGCGGCGTGCGGGAGACGTGGCTGGCCGCCCTCACCGCCGGGCTCACCTTCGGCATCGCGCAGTTCGTCGCGTCCAACTACATCTCCGTGCCGCTGACCGACATCGTGGCGTCGCTGGTGGCGGCCGCGGCCGTGGTCGCCGTCACCCGAGTGACCCAGCCCGCGCGCACGGGGGCGCTCACCCAGCCGGTGGGCGCCGCGGGAGGGGCCGGCTTCGACGACCGCGCGACCGTGGGAACGGAGCTCGCCGACCGCCCGGGCCACCAGCGGGCGCACGACGACGTCCCCGGCGGCCCCGGCCGGATGCGCGGGCGGGAGGAATCGGCCTCGGTCAGCGACTCGCGCAGCGAGGTCCTCAAGGCCTACGCGCCCTACCTGATCATCATCGTGATCTTCGCGATCACGAACATCAGCGGCATCAAGGCGGCCTTGGCCGAGCAGCCGTGGACCTACAAGTTCGCCTGGCCCGGTCTGCACGTGTTCGCGCCCGGGGCCACCGATCCGGTGTCCACGACGACGTTCACCTTCAACTGGCTCCCGGCCGCCGGCACGCTGCTGATCATCTCCGGCATCCTCACCGCCGCGGTGCTCCGGATCTCGCCGGGCCGCGCGCTCGCGGCCATGGGGCGCACGTACGCCGAGCTCAAGTGGGCGATCGTCACGGTGATGGCCGTGCTCGCGCTGGCGTACGTGATGAACCTGTCGGGGCAGACCGCCAGCCTCGGCGCCTTCCTCGCCGGCACCGGGGCGCTTTTCGCGTTCCTCTCGCCGGTGCTGGGCTGGATCGGCGTCGGGGTCACCGGCTCGGACACCTCGGCCAACGCACTGTTCGGGGCACTGCAGGTGCAGACCGCGACCCGGGCCGGGCTCGACCCGCTGCTGCTGGCCGCGGCGAACTCCTCCGGGGGCGTGCTGGGCAAGATGATCAGCCCGCAGAACCTGGCGATCGCCGCTGCGGCGGTGGGCATGGCCGGCAAGGAGGGCGAGCTCTTCCGGAAGGTCTTCGGCTGGAGCCTGCTCCTGCTCCTGTTCATGTGCGTGATCGTCGTGCTGCAGTCGACGCCGGTGCTCGGCTGGATGATCCCCGGCTGAAGAAGGACCACCCTGCCCCC
>JAOPVN010000551.1 GCA_025966175.1 Modestobacter sp.
GGGTTGCTGCCCGGGACGGCGAGGTTGGAACGACGGGATCGGAGCTCGGCCACGGTGCCTCCGCTACTTGGACGACTTGGTTACCGGAGAGTAGCGACGGGGTGAGCACGGCGCCGTCCGGCCCGGCTCAGGTCAGCGGCTCGAGCACCGGGGACGGCCGGCCGGCGCGGACCACCGGAGCCACCCCGATGACCACGGCGAGCATCCCGGGCACCGCCAGCAGCGGCGGCACCTGCTGCAGCAGGACCAGCGCCACCAGCAGCGCGCCCGGCACCTCGAGCAGGATCGCCAGCCCGACCACCGTCGGCCCGACCGAGGAGAGCACCAGGTTGAGCAGCGTGTGCCCGAGCAGCTGGGCGCAGAAGGTGATCGCGGCGATCAGCCACCAGTCCCGGGCGCTGAACCCGGCCAGCGGGATGCCGGCGACCACCGCCGCGACGGCGAGGGTGACCGCGCAGGTGGAGTAGCAGACGACGGCGTAGGCCGAGGTGGACAGCCGCTCCCGGGCCCGCGCGCCGGCCAGCATGTACCCGCCCGCGCAGATCGCACCCAGCAGCGCCAGCCCGTCACCGGCCAGTGCCTCCCAGGAGACGGTGACGTCGACCCCGGCGATCAGCGCGGCGCCGAGCACCGCGAGCCCCAGCCCCCACCACACCTGGGCGGGCAGGTGGACGCCGGAGACGCGGGCGGCCAGCGCGGTCCAGATCGGCGTCGTCGTCACCAGGGCGGTCGACGCGGCGACCGACGTCATCGACAGGCTGGGCAACCAGGAGGCGAAGTGGGCGGCGAGGAACAGCCCGGCGACCACCGAGCTGGTCAGCTGCCGGGCCCGCAGCCCGTGGAGGGTCGCCCGCTCCCGCAGCAACAGGACCGGCACCAGCACCGCCGCCCCGGCCGCGTTGCGCCAGAAGGCGATCGCCAGGAACGAGGTGGCCACCATCGCGGTGAGCGGCCCGGAGAACGAGACCCCGGCGACGGCCACGGCCATGAGCGAGACGTCGCGGCCGGCCGGCCGGGTGACTGCCCAGGCCGGGGACTGCGCCTGGGCCGCGGTCACGCCGGTACCGCGATCGTCCGGGCGGCGACCGGCCGGACGGCGCCGGAGACGGTGGCCGCCGGCCAGACACCGGCGCCCCGCGCCGCCGATCCGGTGGCCGGGTCCTCGCCCCGGTGCAGGTCGTCGGCGAAGACCACCGCGTACGCGGTGGAGGTGGCGGCGTCCCAGCTGAGCACCGGGACGCCCTCGCCGGCGCCGCACTCCCGCCGGACCCGCCCCGCGAAGGCCGGCGCCTGGCACTGCTCGGTGGTCGGGTCGGCGGCGCCGAACACCACGGCCAGCGGGTTGCCGCCGTACGGGCGGGGCGCGAACACGTCCACGACCTCGTAGGTCGGTCGATCAGGTCGCCGAGGGGCCACGCCGGCGACGGTAGCCTTCGACCCCGTGACCGAGCTCGCGAGGTCACGCATGGGCAGAGCACCCCTGGTCACGAGAACGACGAGCGTCAGCGAGGAGGACGAGTGACCACCGCGACGAGGGCGTACGTCTCCCGGGTGGCCGGGCTGACGGTCTTCGATCCCAACGGCGACCGGGTCGGCAAGGTGCGCGACGTGCTCGTGGCCCTCCGGGTCGGCAGCGCCGCGCCGCGGGTCCTGGGGCTCATCGTCGAGGTGGTCGCCCGGCGGCGGATCTTCTGCCCGATGGGCCGGGTGACCGGACTGGACGCGAACTCGGTGATGCTGTCCTCGGGCACGGTCAACCTCAAGCGCTTCGAGCAGCGGGCCGGCGAGACGCTGGTGCTCGGTGAGCTGCTGGACCGGTCGGTCACCATCAACGAGTCGGGCCGCCCGGCCACGGTCGTCGACGCCGCCATCGAGCAGACCCGCACCGGGGACTGGGTGCTCTCCCGCCTCGCCGTCCAGGAGCCCGGTCGGCTCGGCCGCCGCGGGCAGCTGCACCAGCTGGCCTGGGACGAGGTCAGCGGGCTGGCGCTGCCCCAGTCCGGGCAGAGCGCCGAGACGCTCATCGCCACCTACCGCGAGCTCAACGCCGCGGACGTCGCGCACGCGCTGCAGGACCTGCCGATCAAGCGACGGCACGAGGTGGCCGAGGCACTGGACGACGAGCGGCTGGCCGACGTCCTCGGGGAGCTGCCCGAGGCCGTCCAGATCGTCATCCTCGGCACCCTCGAGGAGCGGCGGGCCGCCGACGTCCTGGAGGAGATGGACCCCGACGACGCCGCCGACCTGCTGGCCGAGCTCTCCAACGTCGACCGGAACCGTCTGCTGGAGCTGATGGAGCCCGACGAGGCCGAGCCGGTCCGTCAGCTGCTGAAGTACTCCGAGGACACCGCCGGCGGGATCATGACCAGCGAGCCGGTGATCCTCACTCCCGACGCCACGATCGCCGAGGCGCTGGCCCGGGTGCGGGTCCCCGAGCTCACGCCGGCCCTGGCCAGCCAGGTGTACGTCTGCCGGCCGCCGTCGGCCACTCCGACCGGCCGCTACCTGGGCCTTGCCCACATCCAGCGACTGCTCCGCGAGCCACCGTCGAACCTGGTCAGCGGGGTGCTCGACGACCTGGAGCCGCTGCGCCCGGAGGCACCGCTGGCCGAGGTCACCCGCTACTTCGCCACCTACAACCTGGTGGCCGCCCCGGTCGTCGACGCGCAGGGCCGGCTGGTCGGTGCGGTGAGCGTCGACGACGTGCTGGACCACCTGCTGCCCGAGGACTGGCGCGAGTGGGCCCGACGTGGCTGACGACCGCCGGCCCGAGCAGCGGCTGGACCAGCCGCGCGGCAGTCGGGGCCTGAGCAGCTTCCTGCGACTGGACCCCGACGCGGTGGGCCGGTTCGCCGAGGGGATCGCCCGGTTCCTGGGCACGGGCCGGTTCCTCGCCGTCCAGACGATCATCGTGATCGTCTGGATCGTGCTCAACGTCGCGGCGGTGCGGCTGCGCTGGGACCCGTACCCGTTCATCCTGCTGAACCTGGCCTTCTCCACCCAGGCCGCCTACGCCGCGCCGCTGATCCTGCTCGCGCAGAACCGGCAGGCCGACCGTGACCGCGTGCAGGCCGAGGAGGACCGCGCCCGGGCCGCCAGCACCCGCGCGGACACCGAGTACCTGGCGCGCGAGCTGGCCTCGCTGCGGGTGTCGGTCGGCGAGCTGGCGACCCGGGACTTCATCCGCGGCGAGCTCAGCCGGCTCGTCCCCGAGGACTCCGACGAGGACGGCGGCGAGCGGAAGAAGAAGGGCGCCAAGAAGCGCCGGGAGGCGACCGG
>JAOPVN010000574.1 GCA_025966175.1 Modestobacter sp.
GGCCGCGCACGCGGGCGGCGACCAGCAGCGCGACTGCGGTCGCCACGAGCCAGGCGGCCAGCACCACGAACGGCTCAGCGTGCTGGTGGGAGGTGAAGTAGGCCGCGGTGTGCAGGGCGCTGACCGTGGCCCCGGTCGGCAGGACGCGGCCGACCGCGGCGAAGAACGCCGGCAGCAGGGGCGGGGCGACGGCGCCCCCGGAGGAGGGATTGCCCAACACGATGAACACCGTCCAGGTCGGCAGCATGGCCCACCTGCCGACCACCACGATCATCGCGGAGTTGAACGACGCCGCGATCGCGGTCTGCAGGCCGAGGATCAGCCAGAGCTCCCCGTAGGGGCCGTCCAGTGCGCCGAGCAGCGGGCCGGACACCGCGGCCAGCACCGCACCGGCGGCGACGGCGAGCACGGCGATGATCACCAGCCACGGCCGCAGGCCGATCCCACCGGCATTGGCCCGCAACTGGAAGACCGTGACGAAGCCCAGGATCGTCGCGGCGATGGTGACGTAGAAGGCGCTCAGCCCCTGGGGATCGGACCGGGGCAGCGGGTGCAGGTCGACCAGCCGGACGGCGAGCGACCGCGGCAGGCCCTGGACCAGCTGCTCGATGGCGCGGGCGACCGACGCGCCACTGGCGCTGGAGACGTAGACGACCGGCGGCTGCTGGCCCTCGTCGACGATGGCGTAGATCTGCTGCTCGGCGACCGCCGCCTCCGCCGCAGGCAGCGACGGGTAGGGATGCCGGTCCAGCCCGCCACCGGCGGCCTCCTGCAGGGCGTCGACCACCGGTGCGGTCGCGGCCGGTGGCGCGACGACGCCGACCGGGACGTCGCGGGGCAGCGGCCGGCCCAGAGCGAGGATGTAGCTGGCGGCGAACGCGGCGCCCATCACGAGCGACAGCGCGATCACCACGACGGCCGCGCGGTAGGGCGGGGGGATGCCGGAGCGCCGCGCCCGCTCCCCCGGCTGCGGCGCGTCCGGCCGCTCTCGCTCGTCCGGCGCGCGCTCCTCCCGGGCGGCGCCCGGCTCGGGTGCGGCCGCAGCTGCGGTGGTCATCAGGGGCTGTTCCGCATGGTGCTCCCGTCTGCCGGCGGGCGTACCCGGCGGACACGACGATCGGCCCGCGCGGGCCTCGGCTCGGTCGGCGCATCGGGGCCGCTGCGCACAGCCGACGGCCCACTGGAGCTGTGCGCAGCGGGAGGACGGCTGAAACCCGGGGAGACGGGTGCCCGGTTCCCGCCGACAGGCGGCTCACCCGGTTTGCGCGGCCACCATCCCGGGATACCGCTGGCGCAGGACGCCCGGACCGTCCGGGCCAGGGAGCGGAGGCCGAGGATGACCAGCCCGCACGACGAACCGACGCTCGACGACGTCATCACGCCCGAGGAGCCGGCGCCCCGGGACAGGGCCCAGCACGCCAAGGACCCGCATCTGTCCGACGAGGTGATGGAGCACCGCACCGAGCTCGAACGGCAGGCCGTGCAGTCCGACGACGCCGACCCGGCCGGCGCCTACGAGCACGACGCGACCGAGGGCACCGACGTCTGAGCGAGGGCGGTGCGACCGGGCGCTGTCGGTCGCACCGCCCTCGCTCAGCGGTGTTCCAGCGAGCGCGTGCGGCCCAGCAGCAGGGTGAGCAGCAACGCGGCCAGCGTCGAGCCACCGGCCAGCAGGGCCACCCCGGACCACCCGGCGTCCTCCCAGGCCTGGCCGGCCAGGGTGCCGGCGACCGCGGACCCGACGTAGTACCAGAACGAGTACAGCGAGGTGGCCTGTCCCACCGCCCGCCCGCCCAGTTGGGCGCGGACCGCCACCCAGCCGCTGGCGACGCCGTGGGCGGCGAAGAACCCGACGGTCAGCACGCACACTCCTAGGACGACGCACCACAGCGGCGTGGGCAGGGTGAGCGCGATCCCGGCCGCCATCACCGCGACCGCGGCCGGCACCACCAGCCGGCGGCCGAACCGGTCGGCCAGGGCACCGGCGGTCGGCGAGCTCGCCGAGCCCAGCAGGTAGGCCAGGAACACCAGCCCGGCCAGCGCCGGGGTCAGCGAGTACGGCGCCGACTCCAGCCGGAAGGTGCCGGCGTTGTAGACCGCGACGAAGCCGCCCATCAGCAGCGCGGCGACCCCGTAGAGGGCCAGCAGCGCCGGATCGGTGAACGCCCCGGCCAGCTGGCGGACCAGTGACCCCTGCCGGGTCACCGGGGTGAACCGGCGGGAGCCGGGGAGCAGCAGCCGGACGGCGACCGCGCAGGCGACCGCGACGACCGCGGTGCCGCTCAGCGCCGGCCGCCAGCCACCGAGCTCGGTGAGGAACCCGCTGAGCAGCCGACCGGACAGCCCGCCGATCGCGGTGCCGCTCACGTACAGCCCGATCGCCCGCGAGCTCACTGCCGGGTGCAGCTCCTCCCGCAGGTACGCGACGGCGACCGCGGGCAGCCCGGCCAGCGCGAAGCCCTGCAGTCCGCGGAGCACGAGCAGCACCCACCAGGCCGGGGCCAGCGGCATGAGCACCGCCAGGACCGCCGCGGCGGCGAGGCTGGCGTGCAGGATGCCGGTGCGACCCCGGCGGTCCGACAGCGGCCCCAGCACCAGCAGGCCCACGGCCAGCGCCCCGGTGCTGACCGAGATGGCCAGGGTGGAGGACGCCGGGGACACGCCGAAGGAGCGGCTCAGCTCGGGCAGCAGCGCCTGCGGCGCGTAGAGCGTGACGAACACGGCGACGCCGGCGAGGAAGACCGCGGTGGCCGCCCGCCGGAACCCGGGTTCACCGACCTGGTGCCCCTGCCAGTCGTCACCCGCCGTCACGGCGTCGAGCCTGCTCCTGTGAGCGGGAGCACGACGGCAGGGGCCCTGCGCGGGCGTGCCGTCCCCCGGCTGGTTGGCTGGGGAGGTGCCGCGACTGCAGCCCGGGGACGTCGCCTGCTGGGTGCTCAAGAGCAGCCTCCCGCCGGACTCGGTGGCGGTCGGATGGACGCCCGGGGCCACCCGCGAGCTGGACCGCTGCGTGCGCCCCTCCTACCGGCTCGACCTCATGGCACCCGGGCAGCCGTGTCTGCTGTGGGTGAGCGGCCGGGACCGCCCGGGCGTGCACGCCGTGGGCGAACTGACCAGCGGGGTGCTCCGGGCCGACGGCGGGCCGGTGGTCGCCGTCCGGCTGACCCGGCTCCCCGAGCCCGTGCCGCGCGCCGAGCTCCTCGCCGACCCGGTGGCCCGCGATGCCGAGGTGCTGCGCATGCCGGCCGGCAGCAATCCCTCGTGGCTCTCGCCCGGGCAGTACGCGGCGGTGCTGGCCCAGCTGGGCCCGGTCAGGAGCTCCGCGGGGCGTACATGATCAGCGCGACCCCGACCAGGCAGACCAGCGCACCGGCGACGTCCCACCGGTCGGGCCGGAATCCGTCGGCGACCGCCGCCCACAGCAGCGAGCCGGCGATGAACACCCCGCCGTAGGCGGCCAGCACCCGGCCGAACGCGGCGTCGGGCTGCAGCGTCGCCACCGCGCCGTAGAGCGCCAGCGCCACCGCCCCGGCACCCACCCACGCCCAGCCGCGGTGCTCCCGCAGGCCTTGCCAGACCAGCCAGGCACCACCGATCTCCAGCAGTGCGGCGAGCAGGAACAGGGCGATGGAGCGGACGGTCACGCCGCCCACTCTGCCGCCTCCACATCTCCGGCTGGGACGATGACTCCTCGTGACAGACAGCCGGTACCGCTGGGGCGGCCTCGCGTGGGTGCTCACCCTTCAGTTCTTCGTCGTCGAGGCGATCGCGGCGTCGCAGTACGGCGGCTACTCGTACTCGGCGAACGTGGTCAGCGACCTGGGGACGGCGGACTCGTCCGCGCGGCTGCTGATGAACGCCTCGTTCGTGCTGCAGGGACTGCTGATCGCCACCGGAGCGCTGCTGCTGGGGCCCGGGCTCTCCGGGACCGGCGGGCGACTGGCCCGGGCACTGCTCGTCATCGCCGGGCTGGGCGTGCTGCTGGTCGGGGTCTTCCCGTCCGACGGGAACGCCACGGTGCACGAGATCGCGGCCGGCGCGCACTTCCTCGGCGGCGGGCTCGGGCTGATCGCGCTGGCGTACGGCCTGCGGCCGCGCTCGGAGGCGCTCGGCACGGCGCTCGCGCTGCTCGGGCTCGTCGGCGTGATCGGCACGATCTTCTTCGGCTCGGTGGTGTTCCTGGGCCTGGGCGAGGGCGGCATGGAGCGGGTGGCCGCGTACGTCCTCCCGCTCGGCCTGCCGGTGGCCGGGATCGCGCTGTGGCGGCAGAAGGACGACTGGCTGCGGCTGACCGACGAGGACGGGACGCCGAGTCGCCGGCAGCAGCGGGAGGACGCCCGGCTGGAGCGCGCCCAGCGGGCCGCCGAGCGCGACGCCGCGCTCGAGGAGGCCGCCCGCCGCGGGCCCTCACCAGCCCCCACTGGTCCCGCGGACGGCGACGAGCCGGACGACTTCGACCCCGAGGACCCCTGGGCGCCCCGCCGCCGCTGACGGTCCCGCACCTGGCGCCTACTCGACGACCACCGGCACATCGCTGAACCGCCGGACGGTGTCCACGACCGTCTGCGTCGAGGTGCCGAACACGAGCGGCATCAGGATGAGCCGGCTGCCGTACCACCGAGAGCGCATCGCCGCCGACCACCTCCCCAGCGGCCCCACGAGCCGGGCCGACGGCAGGGCGGGCAGCTCGACGCCGGGCCGCGCCACGAACGAGACGACCCTGAAGCCGAGACGACCCGGAAGCCGAACGACCACGGGACCAGCCGGCGCGGGCGCAGCCCGGTGATCCGGACCTCGGCGACGTCCGCCCAGGGCCGCTCGGGACGGCCCGGCAGCGTCACGCCGTCCGGACCGAGGCGGTGTTCCCACGGGGTCCCGCGCGACCTCAGCCCACCACTCCGATGAGCAGCACGAGACCGAAGACCCCGATCCCCCACCACATGAGCGACGTCTCGAGGACGCCGATGGAGCCGAGGACGACGTAGCCGCAGAGGAAGGCCAGGACGATCCCGCATGCCGGGAGCTGCCTTCGCGCCGACAGGCTGATCGGCAGGACGTCGTCGACGTCGGGCCACGCGGACGTCCCAGCAGACGTTCCGCCGCGATGTCACCCGACGACGTGCCGAGTGGCGGGGACGGCCATCCCCGCCGGCTCGGTCACCGCGCCCGGACTGGCCGGCCCGGGAGCGGTGTCGGTGTCGGTGTCGGTGTCACCGCCTCAGCAGCAACCGCAGCCGCAGTCGACGTCCGTGCAGTCCGGATCGCAGTCGCAGGTCATCGTGGACATGAGCAGTCACCCCCCTCCTCCTCCGGTGGGCACCAGGTGCCGGGGGTGGGCGCGGGGCAGTCGGCCTGCGGCAGCGCCGCGGCCATGGCGGCCATCTCCGCGCGGAGTGCGGTGAGGCGGGCGATCTCGTCGTCGACCTCGTCGAGCCGGCGACGCAGCAGCTCGCCCGCCGGTTCGCACGGGCAGCGCCCGGTGTCCCGGACGGTGAGGAGGTGGCCGATGTCCACCAGGCGGAGGCCGAGCCGCTGCGCGCCCTGGATGAACGTCAGCCGGTCCACCGCGCCGGCGTCGTAGTCCCGGTAGCCCGTCGCGGTGCGTGCGGGCGGCGGGAGGAGGCCGACGCGCTCGTAGTAGCGGATGGTGTCGGTCCGCACTCCCACGGCTCGCGCCAGTTCAGCGACCCGGAGTCCGCGGGGAGCCGTCGTCATGTCCCGGGACGCTAGGCCTTGGACCCGGGTCCAAGGTCAAGCCCGGACGCCGGACTCAGGAGCAGCAGGCGTCGGCACCCTCGGGCGTGAGCGCGGCGAGGGTCGCGAGGGCCTTGACCGGACCGGCCAGCGCCTCGCAGCACAACGCGTAGACGTTGCTCCGCCCCTTCGGCGTGATGGTGACCAGCCCCTGCTCCCGCAGCGGCGCCAGGTGGTGGCTGACCAGGGTCTGGCTCATCCCGGCGGCGTCGGTCAGCTCGCGGACGGTGCGGGGGCCCTCGGCGAGCAGCAGGATGAGGTGCAGCCGGTTGGGGTCCGACAGCGCCTTCAGCTGCGGCGCGAGCAGGCGGGCACGATCCGCGGGCGAGGTCAGCTCGTCGACGTCGAGCAGCCGCACGTCCAGGTCCTGGCGCATGAACCGAAGTGTGCCACACCGATCGTTGCTATCAACAGCGTTGGTTGTTAACGTCCCCGCCGGTTGGTGGTCGAGCGAACAGGAGCACGCCATGAGCGCGGAGCGCACGAGTGAGCTGCCGGTCGTGGTGATCGGCGCCGGCCCGGTGGGGCTGGCGGCCGCGGCCCACCTGCTCGAGCGGGGCCTGGAACCGCTGGTGCTGGAGGCCGGCGACCAGCCGGCGGCCGCAGTGCGCTGCTGGGGTCACGTCCGGCTGTTCTCCCCGTGGGAGTACGACGTCGACGCCGCGGCCGCCCGGCTCCTGGACCCAGCCGGGTGGGAGCGCCCCGACCCCACCGAGCTGCCGACCGGCGCGGAGCTGGTCGGCCGGTACCTGGCACCGCTGGCGGCCACCCCGCAGCTGGCCGGCCGGATCCGGACGGGCACCCGGGTGCTCGCGGTGTCCCGGGTGGGCGTGGACAAGACCCGCACGGTGGGCCGGGAGGGCCGCCCCTACCTGGTGCGCACGATCACCGACGGCCAGGTGGTGGATCTGACCGCTCGCGCGGTGATCGACGCGTCCGGCACGTGGGGGCAGCCCAACCCGCTGGGCGCCGCCGGGCTTCCTGCCATCGGCGAGGACCAGGCCACCCACTGGCTGGCCGGCCCCCTGCCTGACGTGCTCGGCACCGACCGCGCCCGCTTCGCCAGGCAGCACACCCTGGTCGTCGGCATGGGCCACTCCGCGGCCAACACGCTGCTGGCGTTGGTCGAGCTCCAGCGCACGGAGCCGAGCACCCGGATCAGCTGGGCCATCCGGGGCCGCTCCCCTGCTCGGCTCTACGGCGGCGGGGACTCCGACGGGCTGCCCGCGCGGGGTCTGCTCGGCTCCGCGCTCAGGGCTGCCGTCCGGTCCGGTGCGGTCACGCTGCTGCGCGAGGTCACGATCACCGGCCTCACTCCCCCGGTCGGCGGCGCCGGTCGGCTGCACGTCACCGGCACCGGCCGGGACGGCGTCCCGGTGGACCTGCACGTCGACGCGCTGGCCGCCGCCACCGGCTTCCGCCCCGACCTGGCCATGCTGCGCGAGGTCCGGCTGGAGCTGGACCCCGGCGTGGAGGCCCCCGCGCGGCTGGCGCCGCTGATCGACCCCAACTCCCACTCCTGCGGCACCGTCCCGCCACACGGGCACCGCGACCTGGCCCACCCCGACGAGGGCTTCTACCTGGTGGGGATGAAGTCCTACGGCCGCGCCCCGACGTTCCTGCTGGCCACCGGCTACGAGCAGGTGCGGTCGATCGCCGCCGCCCTGGCCGGCGACACCGAGGCCGCCGACTCCGTGCAGCTGCACCTGCCGACCACCGGGGTCTGCAGCACCGACCTCGGCGTCCGGGAGGCCGCCGAGACCGCCGGCGTCGGCTTCGCCACCGGCAGCGAGCACGGCTACTCAGCCGAGGCGCCGGCGGCGGGATGCTGCGGCGCCGTACCTCAGCCGGTGACCATCGGGGCACCGGCGTCGGGCTGTTGAGCGAAGACACTCCCGGCACGACCGCTTCCGCCGGCGCTCCCGGGACGGACGCCGTCGGGCCGCCGCCTCGGCGGGTGCTGGCCGCCCTGTGCGTCACCGAGGTCGTCAGCTGGGGCGTCCTCTACTACGCCTTCCCCGTCGCGCTCTCCTCGATCACTGCCGACACCGGCTGGTCGGCGTCCGGGACCACGGCGGCGTTCTCCGCCGGCCTGGTGGTCTCGGCGCTGGCCGGGATCCCGGTCGGGCGGTGGCTGGACCGGTTCGGACCGCGGTGGGTGATGACCGGGGGCTCGCTGCTGGCCGCACCGGCGGCCGCGGCGATCGCGCTGGCCCCGAGTCCGGCCTGGTTCGCGCTCGCCTGGTTGGTGGCCGGGGTCGCCATGTCGGCGGTCTTCTACCAGGCAGCGTTCGCCGCCCTCACCCGCTGGTACGGGCCGGCCCGGGTCCGGGCGCTGACCGCGCTCACCCTGGTGGCCGGGCTGGCCAGCACCATCTTCGCGCCGCTGACCAGCCTGTTGCTGGACCACCTCAGCTGGCGGGGCACCTACCTGGTGCTGGCCGGCGTCCTGGCCGTTGTCACCATCCCCCTGCACGCGCTCGCGCTCACCCCGCCGTGGTCACCGGTCGACGGGCGTGGCTGGCCTCGGGACGGTCCGCCGGAGTCGGTGCGGTCGATCGTGCGCAGCCCCGGTTTCCTGCTGTTGTCCGGAGCGCTCACGCTCACCGCGTTCGGCCTGTACTCGGCCAGCCTGACCCTGATCCCGCTGCTCACCGGGCGGGACATGTCCGCCTCGCTGGCCGCGACGACCCTCGGGCTGCTCGGGGCCGGGCAGCTGCTGGGCCGGATCGGCTATGCACCGCTGACCGCCCGGACCACGCCGACGGGCCGGACCGTGGCGATCGTGGCCGCCTCCGCGCTGGCGATCGGTTTGCTGGCCGCCGTCCCGGGGCCCCTTCCGCTGCTGATCGTGCTCGCCGTGTTCGCCGGTGCGGTCCGCGGCGCCGGCACCCTCCTGCAGGCGACCGTCGTCGCCGACCGCTGGGGCAGCGCCCGCTACGGCGCCCTCTCCGGCTGGTTCGCCGCACCCATCACCGGCGCGGCCGCGCTGGCCCCGTGGGCGGGCACCGCACTGGCCGGGGTGCTGGGCAGCTACCCGGCCCTCTTCTGGCTGCTGGCGGCGCTGGTCGCGGCAGCGGCCGGGCTGGTCGCCCTGGCCGCGGCGTTCCCCCGTCCCTGACCTGCCGGGGCGGGGCTGCGCTCGGTTCCGGTCAGCCGGCCGCGGGGGTGAGCTCGACCAGCAGACCGCGGATGCGGGACTCGATCTCGTCCCGGATGGGACGGACCGACTCGACGTCCTTGCCGGCCGGGTCCTCCAGCGCCCAGTCCAGGTAGCGCTTCCCCGGGAAGACCGGGCAGGCGTCGCCACAGCCCATGGTGATCACGACGTCGGAGGCCTCGACGGCGTCCGTGGTCAGCACCTTGGGGTGCTGGTCGGAGATGTCGATGCCGACCTCCGCCATCGCCGCCACCGCAGCGGGGTTGACCTGGGCGCCGGGGATCGAACCGGCGGAACGCACCTCGACGGCGTCGCCGGCCAGGTGCCGCAGCCAGCCGGCGGCCATCTGGGAGCGGCCGGCGTTGTGCACGCACACGAACAGGACACTGGGCTTGCTCACGCGGTCCTCCTGGAGGGAACGGTCGGGTCGTCGGGGAAGAACCGGTGCCCGGCCCCCAGGGCGACGTAGACCAGCGCCACCAGCACCGGCACCTCGATCAGCGGCCCGACGACGCCGGCGAGCGCCTGCCCGGAGGTGACCCCGAAGGTGCCGATGGACACCGCGATGGCCAACTCGAAGTTGTTGCCGGCAGCGGTGAAGGCCAGCGTCGCCGTCTTGGCGTAGCCCAGCCGCAGCCGCATGCCGAGCACGAACGAGCCGCTGAACATGAGGGCGAAGTAGGCCAGCAGCGGAAGGGCGATGCGGGCGACGTCCCAGGGCCGGGAGGTGATGGCGTCGCCCTGGAGTGCGAAGAGCAGAACGATGGTGACCAGCAGCCCGTAGAGGGCGACCGGCCCGATCCGCGGCAGCAGCCGGCCCTCGTACCAGTCGCGGCCCTTGGCCCGCTCGCCGATCGTGCGGGTGAGGAAGCCCGCGACCAGTGGGATGCCGAGGAACACCAGCACCGACAGCACGATCGCCCGGACGCTGAACTCGGCCGAGGTGGTCGACAGCCCCAACCAGCCCGGCAGCACCTGCAGGTAGAACCAGCCCAGCGCAGCGAAGGCGACGATCTGGAAGACCGAGTTGATCGCCACCAGCACGGCGGCGGCCTCCCGGTCACCACAGGACAGGTCGTTCCAGATCAGCACCATGGCGATGCAGCGGGCCAGGCCCACGATGACCAGGCCGGTGCGGTACTCGGGCAGGTCGGGCAACAACAGCCAGGCGAGGGCGAACATCAGCGCCGGTCCGATCAGCCAGTTCAGCACCAGCGAGGCGCCGAGCAGCGTCCGGTCACCGGTGACCCGGTCCAGCTCGGAGTACCGGACCTTCGCCAGCACCGGGTACATCATCAGCAGCAGGCCGATCGCGATCGGCAGGCTGACGTCACCGACCCGGACGGCGTCCAGCACGTCGGCCAGCCCCGGGACGACCCGGCCGAGCACCAGGCCCAACACCATCGCCGCGATGATCCAGACGGGCAGGAAGCGGTCCAGGGTGGACAGTCGGGCCAGGACGGGCGTCTCCGCGCCGGTGATCGTCCGGGGGGTCGCGGCGACGGTGTCGCTCATGTGCTGGCTGCTCCTCCACCCCGGGGCCGGGGTATGTATCGACGCCGATCGATCTCCCTCGAGAGGATGCCCTGAAGTATCGACAGCCGTCAATGTCCCGCCGATACTGGCGCGGTGAACACCAGGCCACCTGCCGGTCTGCCGACGCTCGAGCTCGTCGACGCCGGCTGTTCCCCCGCTCAGCTGGCCGGTGCGATGAGTGCTGAGGAGGCCGCCGACCTGGCCCGCACCCTCAAGGCCCTCGCGGATCCGGCGCGGCTGCGGGTCCTCTCGCTGGTGGCCGGCAACGACGGGCGTGAGGTCTGCGTCTGCGACCTGACCGAGCCCCTCGGGCTGTCCCAGCCGACCGTGTCCCACCACCTCAAGGTGCTGGTGGACGCCGGCTTCCTCCAGCGGGACAAGCGCGGCGTCTGGGCCTACTACTCGCTGGTGCCCGGCGGGCTGGACCGGGTGGTCGGTGCCCTGCCCGGCGTGCGCGAGCCCAGCCGCGGCTGACCTCAGACGGTCGAGCCGGCCTCCTGCGGCACCGGCACGGGCGGCCGCGGGCGGCTGCGACGCCGGGAGAGCGCCACCCCGGCCAGGCAGACCGCACCGCCGAGGACGGCCAGCCCGGGCGGCACCTCGTCGAGCAGCCACCAGCCGAGCAGCACCACGATCGGCGGTACCAGGTAGGTGGTCGCACCCAGCCGGCCGGCGTCCATCCGGGACAGCGCGTACGCCCAGGTGCTGAAGGCCAGCGCGGTCGGCACCGCCCCCAGGTAGACCATCCCGGCGATCGAGGAGCCGGGAGCCGCGGCGAGGTCGCCCACCAGGACGCCGGCCCACGGCAGGCAGCACACCATGCCCATCGCGCAGGCGGTGAACGTGACCTGCAGCGGCGGCAGCCGGCGCAGCAGCGGCTTCTGCGCGACCACACCTCCGGCATAGGTGACCGCGGCGACCACGCACAGCAGGACGCCGACCAGGTCGGCCCCGGCGCTGCGGGTGGCGACCCCGATGAGCAGCACCCCACCGAAGGCGACGGCGAGGCCGATCACCAGCCAGCGCGGGAAGCCCTCGCCGAGCAGCAGGCCGGCGAAGACCGCGATCAGCACCGGCCCGATGTTGACCAGCATCGCGGTGGTGCCGGCGTCGAGGTGCCGCTCGGCGGCGTTCAGCGCCAGGTTGTAGACGCCGAACCAGCCGACCCCGCAGACCACCAGCAGCCGCCACTCCCCGGCGGTGGGCCGCATCCAGCCGCGCGGGACGAGCAGGGCGCCGAGCACCACCGTGCCGACGGCGAGCCGGCCCAGCGCCAACGCGCCGGGTGAGAGGTCCTCCCCCACCGCCCGGATGCCGACGAACGCCGACGCCCAGGCGAGCACGGTGACTCCGACGGCGAGCAGGGTCAGCGGGGCACGGGGCGAGGTGGGCACGTCCACGACCCTAGGGACGCCGACCGACAGGATCCGGCGGTATCCGGCCGTGACAGTCAGGCTGTCCGTCCCGCTCCGGTGATCGGCCGGATCGCTGCGATCAGTCGGCGGGAGCGCCGACCCGGGGGTCGGGGTGCTGCCGCAGGAAGCGCTCCGCCTGGCGGGCCGCACGCACCAGCACCGCCAGGCCGATCCGGTACGCCATGAGTGCGGCCGCCACGAAGCCCACGTCCACGGCGCCGGTCGAGCCGACCGCCCGCCGCACCTGCTGCAGGAGCAGACCGACCCAGAAGAGCAGCAGCCGGCGCTGCAGCAGCATCCGCTCGGCCCCGCACCTGCATGAGCGGTGCCCGGCGTTGCGGCCTGCTCAGCACCGACGTGGGCTGGGACCAGAGACCCGCCCGCCACGCGACCACCCCGCCGATGATCAGCACCACCAGTCCGACCGCTGAGATGACCAGCCCGGCGACCTCACGCCTCGTCTGGGATCCGGACTCCGGGTCGCCGCCGACCAGGAACGACGACCAGGAACGACGACCAGGAACGACGACCAGGAACGACGCGACGAGGACGCCGACCGCGGCGGAGACCAGGACGGCGCTGCCGACGAACAGCCGGGTGAGCAACTCGGGCCGGCCGCAGGCGGTCCCGGGCGACGGGCGTGGGCGCCTTGTCCAGGACCGACCGGGCCGCTGCCCAGCGCGCCCCGTCGTCGCCCGCCGCCGGTGGTGCACGCCGCTGCCCAGGATCAGCCATGCGGCGGATCAGGCGCATCCCTGCGGCTCAGTGCCACGTGCGCCGCTGCCGCCATCCGTTCGGGTCGGCCGGATGGGGCACGATGCCGACATGCCCACCGCGTCCCGTCACCTCACCGCGTCCATCGACCGGCCGGCCCCCGAGGTCTACGCCTACGCCCGCGACCCCGCCCACCTGCCGGCGTGGGCCGCCGGGCTGGCCGCGGGCATCCGGCTGGAGCGCGGCGAGTGGGTGGCCGACTCCCCCATGGGCCGGGTCCTCGTCCGCTTCGTGCCGGTCAACGAGTACGGCGTCCTCGACCACGACGTCGTCCTGCCCACCGGCGAGTCGGTGACCAACCCGCTGCGGGTGCTGGTCGACGGCGCCGGCAGCGAGGTCGTCTTCACCGTGCGCCACCGGCCCGGGATGACCGACGAGGAGTTCGCTGCCGACGCCGCGGCCGTCACGACCGACCTCGCCGCTCTCAAGCGGGTGCTCGAGGCGGGCTGACCTCAGCGCTCCTGGTCGGTCGGGCGGATCAGCACCTCGTTGATCGCCACGTGCGGCGGCTGGGTGACCAGGTGGAGCACGGCGCGGGCGATGTCCTCGGCCTGCAGTGCGCGCATGCTCGTGTACATCTGCACCGAGGCGGCCTTGGCGTCTGGCTGGGTGATGTGGTCGGTCAGCTCGGTGGCCACGGCTCCCGGCTCGACCAGGCCGACCCGCACCCCGCGGCCGGTGACCTCCTGGCGCAGCGACTCGCTGAACGCGTTCACCGCCCACTTGCTGGCGTTGTAGACACCCGCGCCCTTGCGGGCCTGCCGGCCCGCGACGCTGGACATGTTCACGATGTCGCCCGAGCCCTGCTCGACCATGCCCTCGATCGCCGCGGCGGTCATGTACATGACCCCCATGACGTTGGTCTGGATCATCCGGCGCCAGTCCTCGGTGTCCGCGCCCAGGATGGTGCCCAGCAGCATGACCCCGGCGTTGTTGACCAGGACGTCGAGGCCACCGAGCTCGTCGCGGGTGCGGGCCACCGCGGCCGTGCAGGCCTGCTCGGCGGTGACGTCGAGGTCGAGCTGCAGCACCGTGGCCCCGCCGTCCCGCAGCGTGCCGGCCAGCGCGTCGAGCCGGTCCCGACGCCGGGCACCGATCGCCACCGCCGCACCCGCCTCGGCCAGCGCGATCGCCGTCGCCGCACCGATGCCCGACGACGCCCCCGTCACCAGGGCCACCTTTCCGGCCAGCGGCTGCGTGCTCGCGCTCATGCGTCCCTCTCCTCCGGGCCGACCGGTGCGGCCACCCCGGGTCGTGTGCCCGGGACTCCCTCCGGTCACTCCTGTGGGGCCCCGAAGCCGGCCGGTTGTTACGGGCAACCAACGCCCTGACGCCGGGCGACCACGCATCGCCAGGCCGTCGAGGGCTCACCGGGAGGCCGGCCGGGCTCACCACGGTTCTCAGCTCGCCGACCCGGTGGCCGGTCTCCTCCTCGGCCTCCCGATGCCGCGGTCGTAGGTCTCCCGCTGCTCGGTGCTCCAGTGATCGTTCCGGTGCCGCATGTCGAACGTCGTCCGGCGGAGCACGTACCAGTCAGTGGACAGCAACTCGACGTCCCGGAACCGGACGCCGTCGTTGCCGGGCAGGTCCCGGCCGATCCGGTCCGGACCGGTGCGCCCGCGCCGGTCCGGTTCGTCGATCCCCGCGGTCGTCGTCGTGCTGCTGTCCCGGTCCGGACGTGGACCGG
>JAOPVN010000505.1 GCA_025966175.1 Modestobacter sp.
CCGACCGGGACGTCGCGGGACACGGCGGCCAGCAACGGCAGGTCGCGGCGGGCCAGCGTGCCCTTGGTGAGGATCGAGAAGGGAGTGCCCGAGCGGGCCAGCGCGTCGATGACCCCGGGCATCAGCCGGTACCGGCCCTCGGCCCGCTGGTAGGGGTCGGTGTTGGTGCCCAGGGCGACGTGCTCCCGCTTCCAGCTCGGCCGGGCCAGCTCGCGGCGCAACACCTCGACGATGTTGGTCTTCACCACGATCTGCTGGTCGAAGTCCGCGCCGCTGTCCAGCTCGAGCCATTCGTGGGTGCTCCGAGCAAAGCAGTTGTGGCTCACCACGCCATTGGCGATGAAGTCCCCGGTGCCCGTGGTGATGTCGAACATGGGCAGGTCGAGTCCGAGGTCTTCCAGAGCCGTGACGCGCAGGTCGGACGAGCTCTTGATGGCGGTGCCCGGTAGGCCGCACGCGCGCCGGACGGCCGGGTCGACGAGGTGGCTGAAGCGCAGGTGCTCACCTGGACCGCCGCGCAGTCGTACCTGGCAGAGGCCGTCGGCCCTCGTGCGGTCCTCCAGGACCGTGTCGAGATCGAAGAGGGCGAAGGCCTGCTGCGTGCGGGTCAACAGTTCGGGATCGGCGGACGACGTCCGGATGGCACTGATCGGGCGACGGCGGTCAGTGGCCGGGGAGAACTCGAACCAGTCAGTGGCAACGCCTGCCCCTGCCAGATGGTCGCGGGTGCGATGTAGGCCCTCCGCATCCGCCAGGGCCAGGCGGACGTCCCCGTGAACTCGTCCGGCGCGTTGGTAGCGGTCCACCTCGAGGGGCCCGTCGCCGCGGACCATGCCGGTCAGGTGGCCCCGGCGGTAGTCGGCGCAGGCCCCGGCGGTGTCCGCCGACCGGCCGAAGCCCAGCAGCTCGTCGTCGGTGGTCAGGTGCGTGCGCTGCCCGGCCCCCGCACCGGTCCCGGCGACGTGCTTCCAGCCGCGACCGGTCAGGAAGCGGTGATCGCCACTGGCCACGATCGTCGTCCCGTCGGCCAGCCGCACCCGGTGCGCCGGCTTGACCGTGGACCAGTGCGCGAGGACCTCGGTCTCGACACAGCGGCGGTAGCTGCCCTGTCGTTCCGTGCCGATGATCCGGTCGCCCACCCGGACGTCGGCGATCGGGCGCTGGCTGCCGTCGGCCATGAGGACGTTCGTGTCCCCGGCCAGGCAGTAGACGCAGGCATGACTGCAGCCCCGGAACGTGTTGATCGTGTGGCCGAACGGCATCGCCGAGCCCTTCGGGACGGCGTTCAGCGCGCTCTTCGCCCGCACCTCGTGGAATGTCAGGCCGGGGAACTCGGGCACCTCGATGCTGCGCAGCAGCCCGCGGACGGTGGGCAGACCGGGCAGCGTCTCCGGCTCCTCGAAGTCGAGTGCCTGCGCGTCCCATCGCATGCCACCATCCGAACACACGTTCGAATCGGTGTCCAGTGGCCCCCTCGCAGGGTCCCGCCGCGAGCTTGCGAGTGGTGGGGGGCGAGGGGGTCCTTACTCAGACCGGTGGGCGGTCCTCGTAGAAGGTGGAGAGGACGACGGTCGTCCGGGTGGTGACGTTCGCCGCCGCCCGGATCTGCTGCAGCAGCGCCTCGAGGGCGTCGGGTGAGGCCACCCGGACCTTGAGGATGTAGCTCTCCACCCCGGCGACCGAGTGGCAGGCCTCGATCGCGGACAGGTGCGCCAGCCGAGCCGGGGCGTCGTCGGGCTGCGCCACGTCGATCGGGGTGATCGACACGAACGCGGTCAGCGGCAGGCCCAGCGCCTTGGCGTCCAGGTGCGCGGCGTAGCCGGTGATCAGGCCGCGCTGCTCCAGCCGCCGCACCCGCTGGTGCACGGCCGAGACCGACAGGCCGACCAGCTCGGCCAGGTCGGTGTAGCTCGCCCGCCCGTCCCGGGCCAGGGCACTGAGCAGGGCGCGGTCGACGTCGGGGGCTGCCCCGGCGGCGGGCGGGTCAGCCGGCGAGTTCGACGAGCTCACGCGTGCCCCCGTTCAGGGTGCGGACGCCGTCGTCGGTGCAGACGACGATGTCCTCGATGCGGGCGCCGCAGCTACCCGCCAGATAGATGCCGGGCTCGATCGAGAACGCCATGCCCGGTTCGAGCGGCAGGCCGTTGCCCTCGACGATGTAGGGCGCCTCGTGGGTGTCCAGGCCGATCCCGTGACCGGTGCGGTGGATGAAGTGCTCTCCCCAGCCGGCATCGGTGATCACCTGACGGGCCACCGCGTCGATCTGCTCGCAGGTCACGCCGGGACGCACCGCCGCGGTCGCCGCCTCCTGGGACTCCTTCAGCACGGCGTACCACTCGGCCACCGCCGCCGGTGCCGAGCCGCCGACGACGTAGCTGCGGGTGCAGTCCGACCGGTACCCGGTGGCCGTCTCCCCGCCGATGTCGACGACCACCAGGTCGCCGGCCTGCACCACCCGGTCGGAGAGCTCGTGGTGCGGGCTGGCGCCGTTCGGGCCCGAGCCGATGATGGTGAAGTCGACCCCC
>JAOPVN010000508.1 GCA_025966175.1 Modestobacter sp.
GGCTCCGACGGCGCCCCGGACCCGGTTCCGGTCCGGGCCCCGGTGAGCCCCGGCCGCCGGCGGCTCACCCGCGCGGCCGTCGCCCTGGTGGCGCTCCTCACCGTCGTGGCCGCCTACTACGTGGGCCTGTACTTCTACGTGGACCGGTCGATCGACCGGGTCGACGCGCTGGTCACCGACGGCCCGGAGGTGCTGGCGCCGCAGCTGCAGGAGTCCGCGCAGACCTACCTGGTCGTCGGCACCGCGCTGCCCGGGCGCACCGGACAGTCCGCGGTCAGCGCGCTCATCGCGCACGTGTCGGCCGGCGGCGACCAGGCGGTCCTGGTCTCCGTGCCGCCGACGGCGCTCAACGACACCCCGACCTGCCGGGACAGCCACGGCGACGTGCGCCCCGCCGTCACCGAGACGTTCGCCTCCGCGTTGCAGGCCGGCGGGCCGTCCTGCCTCGTCCGCTCGGTGCAGCAGCTCACCGGGCTGCGCGTCGACCACTACCTCGCGGTGGACCTCGGCCGGCTGCCGGGCATGGTCGACGCCCTCGGGGACGTCTCGGTGTGCCTCTCCGAGCCCTCCACGGCCACCGGTGCACAACTGTCGCTGCCGGCCGGGGACAACCGGTTGTCCGGCGACGACGTGCGCGGCTACCTGCGGCCGGGCGGCACCGGCTCCGACGTCACCGGCGCGGCCGCGGCCCAGCGAGAGCAGCTGGTGCTGACCTCCACCCTGCGCACCGCGCTGGGCGCGGGGACGGTCGCCGACCCGCTCACCCTCACCCGGTTCCTCTCCCGCGCCAGTGACGCCTTCACCGTCGATGCCGACACCACGCTCGGCGACGTCCGTGCGCTGGGCGCCACCCTCGGCGACCTGCCCGGTGACGCGGTGGAGCGGACCCAGATGCCGGTGGCACAGGTCGGCTACGTGCCCGCGGGCACCGACCAGGCGGTCCTCGTCGTCGATGCCACCGCCACCCGGGAGCTCTTCGACGCGGTCATCGACGAGGGCCGGCTGCCGGCCGCCGCGGTGGCGGCGGCGCCGGGCGCACAGGCCTCCGGTGGAGGCACCTCCACGGCGCAGGGCGCCGCCGACTCGCTGCCGGACCCGGCGCTGACCGACCCGGTGCCCGAGGGGACGACGGTCACCGTGGCCCCCGCCGGGGTCACCCTGGACGTGCTCGACGCCACCGGCGGTGCCCTGACCGCCCAGGTGGCCGACGGGCTGGCCGCCGTGGGCTTCCGGATCGGCGCCCGCGGCGTCGAGCCGGCCGCGGTGGACCGGACGGTGGTGCGCTACGGCCCCGCGGCCCTGGAGCCCGCCCGCACCGTGGCCGCCGCCGTCCCCGGCGCGCTGCTGCTGGAGACCGACGAGGTCGGCGGTGCCGTGCAGCTGGTGATCGGGCCGGACTACACCGGGCTGAACCCGGTCGACATCGGCACCCCCGTACCGACGACGGCGGCCCCGGCCCCCGTCGAGACGGGGGCCGCGGCCCAGCCCTGCAGCTGAGCGGAGCTCAGCGGGGGTTCACCCGAACCGGCCGGAGATGTAGTCCTCCGTCGCCTTCTCGTCCGGGTTGCTGAAGATCTTCTGGGTCGGGTTGAACTCGACCAGTCGACCGGGCTGACCGACACCGCTGAGGTTGAAGAAGCCGGTGGACTCGCTCACCCTCGCGGCCTGCTGCATGTTGTGCGTGACGATGACGATGGTGAACCGCTCCTTGAGCTCGGTCATCAGGTCCTCGATCGCCAGCGTGGAGATGGGGTCCAGGGCCGAACACGGCTCGTCCATCAGCAGCACCTCGGGCTCCACCGCGATCGCCCGGGCGATGCACAGGCGCTGCTGCTGCCCACCGGACAGGCCCGAGCCGGGCCGGGCGAGGCGGTCCTTGACCTCGTTCCAGAGGTTCGCGCCGCGCAGCGACCTCTCGACCAGCTCATCGAGCTGGGCCTTCTTCAGCCGGCCGCCGTTGAGCCGCACCCCGGCCACCACGTTGTCGTAGATCGACATGGTCGGGAACGGGTTCGGCCGCTGGAAGACCATGCCGATCTGCCGGCGGACGTCGACCGGGTCGACGTCCGGGCCGTAGAGGTCCTGGCCGTCGATGACGACCTTGCCCTCCACCCGGGCGCCGGGGATGACCTCGTGCATGCGGTTGAGCGACCGCAGGAAGCTCGACTTGCCGCAGCCCGAGGGGCCGATCAGCGCGGTGATGCTGCGCGGCTCGATGGAGATGTTGACGCCCTGGACGGCCAGGAAGTTGCTGTAGTAGATGTCCAGGTCCGAGACGTCGATGCGCTTGGCCACAGGGGTGTCCTCCGGGTCGTTCCGGTCAGCGACCGGTCTTGGGGGCGAAGATGCGGCTGATCAGGCGGGCGACGACGTTGAGCGCCATGACCAGGATGATCAGGACCAGGGCTGCCGTCCAGGCCCTGTCGATGCCGAACTCGGGCGGGAATCCCGGCTGGGTCAGCTGGTAGAACGAGAAGGTCGGCAGCGTGGTCATCCGGCCGGAGAACGGGTCCAGGTTGGTCCCGTTGACGAAGCCCGTGGTCACCAGCAGGGGAGCGGTCTCGCCGATGACGCGGGCGACGGCCAGGGTGATCCCGGTCCCCAGACCGCCGATGGCGGTCGGGATGACGATCTTGAGGATCGTCCGCCACTTGGGCACGCCGAGGGCGTAGCTGGCCTCCCGCAGCTCGTTGGGCACCAGCTTGAGGACCTCCTCCGACGATCGGACGACGACCGGCGTCATCAGCACCGCCAGGGCGACCGCGCCCATGATCCCGAGCCGGATGCCCGGTCCGAAGAAGAGTGCGAACAGGGCGAAGGCGAACAGGCCGGCGACGATCGAGGGGATGCCGGTCATCACGTCGACCAGGAAGGTGATCGCCTTCTTCAGCCGGCCGGTGCCGTACTCGACCAGGTAGATCGCGGTCAGCAGGCCGATCGGTACGGAGATCGCGGCGGTCAGGGCCGTGATGATCACCGTGCCGAGGATGGCGTGGTACGCACCGCCGCCCTCGCCGACGATGCCCAGCATCGAGGAGTTGAAGAACGCCGAGTCCAGCCGGCCCAGCCCGTTGTCCAGCACGGTGTAGACCAGCGAGACGAGCGGGACCATCGCGATCCCGAACGCCGAGGTGACGACCGTGGTGACCAGCCGGTCGGTGGCCTTGCGCCGTCCCTCGACCCGGCGGGCGACCAGGTACACGGCCAGCGTGCCGAGGACGACGCCGTAGACGACGGTGAGCGCGATGCTGAAGCCGGTGAGCGCCGACAGCAGTGCGCCGACGACCACACCGCCCAGGTAGAGCGCCGCGACGCCGTACCGCGGCAGCCGGCGGTGGGTGCGCACCGGGCCGGGGGAGCCGTTGCCCCCGGTCCCGGACGGGGCGAGGGTGGTCTCGGTGCTCATCAGTTGGCTCCGGAGAACTCGGCGCGCCGGGTGACGACCCACCGGGCGAAGACGTTGACCACGAGGGTGATCAGGAACAGCGCGAGGCCGCTGGCGATCAGCGTGTTGACCGCGAGCCCGCTGGACTCAGGGAAGTTCAGGGCGATGTTCGCCGCGATCGTCGAGGGGTTGCTGCTGGAGATCAGGTTGAAGGTGATCCCGCCGGAGGCCGACAGCACGATGGCGACCGCGAGGGTCTCGCCGAGGGCCCGGCCCAGGCCGAGCATCGCGCCCCCGATGACGCCGGACTTGCCGTAGGGGAGCACCGCCATCCGGATCATCTCCCACCGGGTGGCCCCCAGTGCCAGCGCCGCCTCGCGGTGCAGCGCCGGCGCCTGGCCGAACACCTCGCGGGAGATCGCCGAGATGATCGGCAGGATCATCACCGCGAGGACGAGCCCCGCGGTGAGCATGGTCTTGCCGGTGGTGGACGCCGGGCCGGCGAAGAGCGGGATGAAGCCCAGGTGCTCCGCGGCCCAGCCGTAGAAGGGCACCATCGCCGGGGCGAGCGCCGCGATGCCCCAGAAGCCGTAGACGACGCTCGGGATGGCGGCGAGCAGGTCGATGACGTAGCCCATGGTCGCCGCCAGCCGGCGGGGCGCGTAGTAGGTGATGTAGAGGGCGATCGCCACCGCCAGCGGGGTGGCGACCAGCAGGGCGATCACCGCGGCCACCAGCGTGCCGAAGACCAGCGGCGCCACGTAGCTGGCCAGGCTCTTGCCGTTGGGGAGGTCGGCGGAGTTGGCGGTGAGGGCCGGCCAGGCCTCGGTGACGAGGAAGACGGCGACGCCGGCGAGGACCAGCAGGATCAGGATGCCGGCGCCGGTCGCGCTGCCGGCGAACACGCGGTCGCCGAGGCGCCGCGTGGGGCGCGGCGGGCCGGGGGGTGCGCTGGTGGTGGTCACCGATCGCTCCGTCGAGGTCGTGCTGCGGTGTGCAGGAGAGGTGCTGGGTGGTCCCGCGCCACGGCGGCCCGGGGTGTCCGATGAGGACATCCCGGGCCGCCGCGGCGTGCGCTGCGAGCCGTCGGTCAGCTGGTGACCGTGATGGCGTCGATGACCTTCTGCGCCGCCGTCCGCGCGTCGTCGGTGATCGGCGAGCTGCCGGCGTTGTCGGCGGCAGCCTGCTGGCCGTCCTTGCTGATCACGTAGGACTCGAAGGCCTTGACCGCGTCGGCCTTGGCCTGGTCGGCGTACTCGACGCAGCCGATGTGGTAGCTGACCAGCACGATCGGGTACTCGTCGGCCGAGGTCGTGGTGCGGTTGACCGAGACGGCGAGGTCGTGCTCACCACGGCCCGCGACGCGGTCGGAGTTGGCCACCACGGCAGCGGCACCCTCCGGCGACGGCGCGACGAACGTGTCGCCGACCTTGATCTTGGCGATGCCGAGCTGGCCGGCCTGGCTCTCGTCGGCGTAGCCGATCGCGCCGGCGCCGGACTTGACCGCGTCGACCATGCCGGACGTGCCGTTGGCGGCCTCGCCACCGCTGGTCGGCCACTCCTCGACCGCACCGGCGGTCCAGACGCCAGTGGCGGCCTTGCCCAGGTAGTCGGTGAAGTTCTTGGTGGTGCCCGACTTGTCCCCGCGGTGCACCGGGGTGATCGCGGTGCTGGGCAGCGCGGCCCCCGGGTTGTCCGCGACGATCGCCGCGTCGTTCCAGGTGGTGATCGAGCCGCTGAAGATCCCGGCGATGGTGGCGGGGGACAGGTTCAGGTCCTTGACGCCGTCGAGGTTGTAGACGACGGCGATGGCCGAGATGTAGTTCGGCAGCTCGAAGGGCCCCGAGGCGCCGCAGCGCGTGGCGGCCTTGGCCAGCTCGTCGTCGGTGAGCGCCGAGTCCGAGCCGGCGAAGTCGGTGCCGCCGGCCAGGAACTGCTCACGGCCACCGCCGGAGCCGACCGGGTCGTAGCTGAAGGTGACACCGGGCTGCTCGGTGTTGAAGCCGGCCTGCCAGGCCTGCATCGCGGCCTGCTGAGCGCTGGAGCCCGCGCCGACCAGGTCGCCGCTGAGCTGTGCGGCGGAGCTGCCGCTGGCGGGGGCGTTGCCCGTGCCGCCCTCGTTGGAGGCCCCGCACGCGGCGAGGGCGAGGGAGCCGGCGAGTGCCGCGGACACAGCCGCGGCGCGCGTCGTGGTGCTGAGCTTCAACTCAGTGCCTTTCGACAAGGTGCCGCCCGGACGTCGAAGCCGGGCAGGGAGGGGATCGAACGGACACCATGCTGAGCAGTCGAGATGGACGGATCCGGGTCCCTCGGTGAACGCGAGATGAACGCGTGCGGAGACTTCGGCCACGACTCGGCCGACGACGTACGTCGAACGGGTGAACCGCCGCGTGGCGGCCCTCTCCAGGGCCGCGGCGGGGCGCTCAGCGACGGGGCGCGCGCCGCCAGGAGACGTCGACGGTGTGCCGGGTGAAACCGGTGCGCTCGTACAGCGAGACGGCGGTGGTGTTGTCCTCATCGACGTACAGGAGGACGTGCGAGAGGCCACGCGCACGCAGGTGTGCCAGCCCGAGGTCGGTCAATGCCCGGCCCAGTCGCATGCCCTGGGCGTCGGGGTCGATGCCGAGGACGTACACCTCACCGATCGCCTCGTCGCCGGTCTCCCCGGCGGGGTGCACCTTGGTCCAGTGCGAGCCCAGCAGCTGGTCGTCGCGCCAGGCGAGGAAGAACCCGGACGGGTCGAACCAGGCCTCCGCCTCGCGCAGGGCCAGATCCTCCGGGGTCCACCTGCCCTGCTCCGGGTGGTGGGCGAACGCTCGGGCGTTGACCCGGAGCCAGGCGTCCTCGTCGGTGCCCGGGCGGAACGTCGAGACGGTCACGCCGGCGGGGAGCGCCGGGTGCGGATCGGGATCGACGCCGGCGAGCGGACGGCGCATCTGCAGGAGCACCCGGGCGCGCTCGTAGCCGCGGGCGCGGGCCAGCTCGGCCGAGCCGGGCAGTTCGCCGTGGGCCCAGAAGCGCAGCGGACGGGAGCCGGCGAGCTCCTCCAGCCGGTCCAGCAGTGCGCTGCCGACCCCGCGGCGCCGGGCCGCGGGGTCGACCACCAGTTCGGCCTCTGCCTCCGGCTCACCGGCGGGTCGTTCCAGCCGCGCGTAGCCGACCAGGGTGCCGTCGGCGTCCCGGGCG
>JAOPVN010000608.1 GCA_025966175.1 Modestobacter sp.
CGGCGGCCATCGTCGCGGCGACCGCAGTGAACAGCTCCTCGGAGTCGTTGGCAGACATCTACCTGGCCAAGGCAGCGCGGACGCTCGGGTTCAACCTGCGCGGCGCGCTCTTCGCCCATCTGCAGCGACTGCCACTGGCCTTCCACCTCCGGCGCGGCACCGGTGACGTCCTCACCCGCTTGACCGGCGACGTCAAGGCCATGGAGGACTTCGTCGAAGACTCCGTCAGCGACCTCCTGGGCAGCCTGCTGATCCTCACGGCGACGATGGCCTACCTGTTCCACAAGTCCTGGCAGGTCGCGCTGCTCGCGGTCGCCACCGTGCCCCTGCTGACGGTGGTCTCCACCGTGTTCGCCCGGCGGATCAAGTCCGCCTCGAAGCAGCTGCGGGCCAGCGAGGGTGAGTTGGCCTCGACTGCGCAGGAGATGCTGTCCACGATCAGCCTCGTCCAGGTGTACGGCCGGGGGGAGGACGAGGAGCGGAAGTTCGAGCGGCAGAGTGGCTCGGCGCGGGACGCCTTCCTGCGCACGGCGCGGCTGGACGCCGTCTTCAGCTTCACCGTCGCCGTCCTGGAGTCACTCGGCATCGCGATCGTCATCCTGCTCGGTGCCCGGCTGGTGACGTCCGGCGCGCTCAGTGCCGGGGACCTCATCGCGTTCATCCTGCTGATCCAGAACATGTTCAAGCCGGTCCGCAGGATCATCAAGCAGTGGAACCGGGTGGCGAGCGTCTACGCCAGCGTGGAACGGGTGGGTGAGCTTCTCGACCTGCGCCCCACGGTGGTGGACACGCCGGACGCGCGCCCGGCACCTCCGCTCCGCGGTGACGTCGAGTTCCGGGACGTCAGCTTCGCCTACCACTCGCCGTCCTCCGACGACCCGGACGCGGCGGGTGCGCGGCTGGCTCTGCAGTCCGTGAGCTTCCGGATGGCCGTCGGCGAGGTCGTCGCCCTGGTGGGGCACAGCGGGGCGGGCAAGAGCACGATCTCCCAGCTGCTGCCGCGGCTGTACGACCCGCACGCGGGCGCCGTCCTCATCGACGGCCACGACATCCGCCGGTTCACCGTCGACTCCCTGCGGTCGCAGATGAGCATGGTGCTGCAGGAGACGCTCCTGCTCCGCGGCACCATCGCCGAGAACATCGCCTACGGCCGCGAGGGGGCCACCGGCGAGGACGTCGTCACCGCGGCCAAGCAGGCGGCTGCCCACGACTTCATCATGGCCCTGCCCGACGGCTACGACACCGTCCTGGGAGAGCGCGCCGCGACGCTGTCCGGGGGGCAACGACAGCGTTTGTCCGTCGCTCGGGCGTTCATCCGGGGCGCCCCCATCCTGATCCTGGACGAACCGACGACGGGATTGGACGCCGAGTCGGCCGCGCTCGTGGCGGAGTCCCTGCAGACCCTGGCCCGCAACCGGTCCACGCTCATCGTGTCGCACGACTTCAACCTGATCCGGACGGTGGACCGCGTCCTGGTGATGTCGGCCGGCCGGATCCTCCAGGAGGGCAGCCCGGACGATCTGCTGGCGAGCGACGGGCTGTACTCCGACCTGTACGCCCGGCAGTTCGGCGAGGCGGTGGCCGCCGGTGGTGGTGCCCGGGCCGAGGAGCCGGCCGGCGCGGTCCCTGCGATCCAGGCCGAGCCGGGGCTGGACGGCGAGGAGCCGGCGAGGCCTCAGCGGTTCGACACCGTCCTCCGCACGGTGGTGCCACAGCCGGCGTCCAGGGCGGAGTACCTCGCCCTCACCGGCTGGATGCCCACCGTCCATCGCCCCGCGCCCGGCGAGAACGACCTGGATGCCCTCCGCTCGCCGGCCCTGAACCGGGCACTGCCGGGGCTGACCGAGGCGCTGACCGGTTCCGCGATGGCTCCGCGCCTGCAGCGCATGCTCGCCGACGACTGGGAGCTGCTGGCCTGCTCGCCCGGCACGACGTTCGTGGAACCCGGGAGCGGGGGCACACTGCAGTACCGGCTGCAGCTGCGATGCCGAGGTGCGGCCGACACGGTGGAACACGTCGTCGCCGGGCGGCTGTTCCCCACGGTCGAGGCCGCCGAGGAGTGGCAGTCGCAGGTCGACCCACTGGCCGCACAGCTGGACGGCCGGGACGACCTGGTCGCCTTCACCTGGCCGGTCCTCCTGGTGCGCGAGCTGCGCCTCGTCCTGCACGCGTTCCCGCTCGATCCCGTGCTCCCGGGCCTGGTGACCGCCACCGACCCTCCGGCGCTCGTGGAGATGCTCGGGCCGCTGCTCACGAGCTCGGTGCCCGGGCTGCTCCTCGAGGACTGCCGTGTCGAGGTCGTGCGCTACCGGCGGAGCGGCTGTGTGCTGCGGTACGAGCTGGCGTGGCGCCTCCAACCCAGCCGGCGGAGCCTCAAGCAGGTCGTGTACGGAAAGGTGTACGGGGACGGTCAGGGGCGGCTCGTCGGCCCGGCCGTGACCGCGCTCCGGCAGCACCTGCTGGACACGTCGGGCACCGCCCTGCCGTTCCTGGCGCCCCGGTTCCAGGCCTACCTCCCCGACCTGCGGCTGGTGCTCCTGGAGGCGGTGCCCGGATCTCCGCTGCTGCCGGCGCTGATCCGGGCCCGGGTCGGCGTGGCCGTCGCGCCGGCGGCCGGCGGCCCCACTCCCGAGGGGTCGGTCGTCGCGTGCGCCCGGATCGCCGCCGCTCTGCACCAGTCGACGATCCCGGTCGGGGCCCCCCGCACCCTCGCCGCGGAGATCGACGGGGTGCGGGCAGCCCTCGACGACCTCGCCCCGATGGCCCCCGCGCTCGCCGCCTCGCTGCACCGCCACCTCGGCGCGCTCAGCGACCTGGCCCTCGACCCACCGGGGCCGCTCGGCGTCGCGCACGGCGACCTCGACCCCTCGCAGGTCCTCTTCGACGGCCCGACCACCAGCCTGATCGACTTCGACACGGTGTGCCTCGCGGAGCCGGCCTTGGACCTCGGTCAGTTCACCGGGCACCTCGCCCTGGCGGTCCGCAAGGCCCAGGCCGCCGCGAAGGTGACCCAGGACGGCGCCGAGGACCTGGGCTCCGCCTTCCTCCGTGAGTACCTGCGCCTCAGCGGTAGCAGCGACCCGGACGTCCTGCTCGCCCGCGTCGCCGCGTACCGGACGGTGGCGCTGGCGCGCCTCGCCGTCCGGAGCTGGTGCCAGCTCAAGCCGGAGCGGCTGCGGCTCACGCTGGCGCTCCTCGGCGAGCCCCAGCGCATCCGCGTGCCCGGAATCGTGGGAGAAGGGGGCCCGCGAACCCGTTGACACACCGCGGTCAGGGGACTTGCATAGGTGATTCAGAGCTGCTGCATTGACGGCTCACCCCGCGTGCCGTGGCCCCCACGGAGTGCACATGACCAGTCCCCGTTCCCGGATCGCCTGGATCGTCGCTCTCGCTGCCGCCTTCCTGGTGGCCGGCACCGTTCCGGCCGGTGCGCACGTGCACCCGACGCCGACCGAGCGGGCCGCTCCCGCGGTCGTCTACGTGGAGGCACGAGCCGAGGTCCAGGTCGCCCTGGTGGAACACCGGCAGAGCGACCCCGGCGGGGTCCACATCGCGATCATCCAGAGCACCTCGAACCCGGTGCTCGCCACGGCCAGCGGTTTCGTGGTCGACCCGACCGGCGTCATCGTCACGAGCGGTGCGCTCACGGCACCCGACCTCGACCGGGCCAGGACCTACGCCGTCAACGAGGCCTTCCGGAAGCAGTACGGGAATGCGGCGCCCCTGCCCGGCGACCTGTTCACCCAGCAGCAGATCGGCGACCCCACGAACCTGCTGCAGCAGCGACTGGAGGCCTGCTACTCGCCCAACCGCACCAACGACTCCGGGGGATGCGTCGTCACGGCCACGCCGAACTACGTCGTCTACCCCTACGTCACCTCCCAGGAGCTGTACGGCCAGTCGCCAGCCGAACTGCTGAAGGGCAGCACGCCGGACGTCGCCGTGCTCCGGGTGCGGGGAGCCAGCGGGATGCCGACGGTGCCCCTCGCCGAGTCCACGGCGGGGGCGCGGGCGCTCAGCGTCCTCGGGTTCACGGGCATCCCCGGCGAGCTCCAGGCGGTGTACTCCCACCTGGCCGAGGTGGGCGGCAGCACGCTGCTGACGGAGGGCCTCAAGCCGGACGAGACAGCGGACGCAGCCAAGCTGGCCGCCGGCCTGAGGGCCGGGATGCGCGGCGGCCCGGTCGTTGCCGAGGACGGCCAGGTCATCGGGTTCCTCCAGCCGGAGGCGAACTCCGGACCTCCGCCGGCCACCGCGGGCC
Source organism: Modestobacter sp. (assembly GCA_025966175.1). Lineage (GTDB taxonomy): Bacteria > Actinomycetota > Actinomycetes > Mycobacteriales > Geodermatophilaceae > Modestobacter. The sequence continues at coordinate 4,262 of JAOPVN010000608.1, forward strand.
GGCTCGTCGATGCCCGGGCGATCCGTGACGTGTTGTCCGCGCAGAAGATCACGCCGCGCCGGGGACCGGCGGACTCCAGTTTCGAGGCGGCGATGCACGCGTACAAGAACGGCGGGTTCGCCGCCGCCATCCCCAACTTCCAGGCGACCCTCGACGTCTTCCCCGGTCACGCCATGGCCGCGAACGATCTGGCCGTGTCCCAGCAGAACGTCGCCAGCGGGGCACCGGGTCCGGCCACTCCGGCGGGGGGCGGCCAGGCGACCACCAGTGCCGCCGGGAGTCCGGGCGGTTTCCCCTGGACCGTCGTGCTGCTCGCCATCGCCGCGGTGCTGGTGCTCGCCGGCGTCGCCGCGCTGGTCCTGCGCCGCCGCCAGGCCTCCGCCGCGGGCGGGACGACCCCGTCGCCGGCGACGCCCAGACCCAGGGAGGGCCAGCCCGCCGCGCCGTCCCGGCCGGGGGCCGGAGGGCACGAG
>JAOPVN010000010.1 GCA_025966175.1 Modestobacter sp.
GGGACGGGCAGCACGACGGGCGCCTCCCGGCGGACACCGGCGACGTCGACCATCCACCGGTTCTACCCACCCCGCGCGCCGGCGCGAATCGGCAGTGCTGCCGATGGACGACCCCGCAGCCCAGCCCCCGGTGCCCGATGACGGCCGGACCGCCGCCGCACACACGCGCCCCGTCCCCAGCGGACGCGGCGGCCACCGTGTTCAGGTTCGGGGGGCCAGCTCGTAGACCGGCCCGAAGTCGGTGCCGCTCGTGTCGGGCACCTCGTGCAGGATCTTCGGCTCGGTGTGCAGCAACCGGTGGACGGCGGCCCGGGTCTCCTCGAGCGTCAGGCCCGTGTGCCGGGCGATCTCCTCCAGGTGCGGGGAGCGGTCGGCGTCCTCCAGCTCGGCGACCGCCCGGTACACCTGGGCGTCCGTTCCGGACAGCTCCTCCACGCGCATCCCGACCGCCGGGTCCGGGTGCCGTCAGCTGCCGGAGAAGGCGTCGCGGGCGCGGTCGAGCATCGCCGCGAACGGCCCCGCGACGTAGTTGGCCGTCGTCGACCGCGCGCTGGGGTGCGGATGGGTCGGGGCCATCTTCTCGGCGCGCTCGAGCCGGCCCCGCGCCCTGACCAGGGTGTCCGCGTCGTGGTCGCGGCGGAGCAGGGGGAACTCGTCGCGTTCCTCGGCGGCGGCGTGGTCCACCACCGACAGCCGGAACCCGGTGAACGTCGACTCGAACTCCGCGCCGTCCACGTCCAGGTGCTCCAGCCGGGCGAGGACCTTCTTCGCCTCGTTCTCCTCGGCGAACCGCGCATCCGCGACCGGGCTGCCGTCCGGTGTCTTCCGGGTCAGCGGACGGAGGACCATCTCCTCCCCCGTCTCGTGCCGGGCGAGCAGCTCGCGCACCTCATCGAAGACCCGCTGCCGCTCCGGCCCGCGAACGTCCAGGACGTCGCTCAGCAGACCGCGGATCTGCTGGTGCTGGTCGAGCAGGAAGTCGACGACGTCGCGGGCGTCCGTGGTCTCGCGCACTCCGGTCATGCCGTGCTCCCGCCTTCCGCTGAACCCGTCGGCCACCTGCCGCCGAGCCGATCGTGCCCGCCGGACACCGGCCCGGACATCGGTCGATCGACCGATGGTGCGACCCGCCGGTGGCCCTAGCGTGGAGACCCCGGGACCAGCCGGCCATCCCGCCGGGTCCAGGGACCACGAGCCGTCCGTCCCCCTGAGGGGCCAGCCATGGACTACCAGACCTTCACCCGCACCGCGGCCGAGCGGGCCGGACTGCCCGAACCGACGGTGGAGCGGGTCGAGCACGCCACCCTCCGCACCCTGGGCGACCGGATCAGCGGAGGTGAGGCGAAGGACCTCGCCGCGCAGCTGCCCGGGCCGCTGAAGGACGACCTGCAGACCGTGCCCGAGGAGGCCGAGCCGTTCGACGTCGACGAGTTCATCCGCCGGGTGGCCGAGCGCGGGCACGTGGCCCCCGAGGAGGCCCGGACCGGCGCCGTCGCGGTCCTGACCACGGTCCGCGAGGCGGTCACCCCCGGCGAGTTCGACGACGTCCTCTCGCAGCTGCCGCAGGAGTACCGGGAACTCGTCGGCCCCTGGGCCTGACGCGGGACGGGCCACGCCGTGCCCCCGTCAGTCCGGCGCGACCGCGAACGCCGCGGAGAGCACGTGCCGCTGCCGCCGGCTCAGGGCGGCGAACAGCGCGGGCGCCTCGTCGAAGGGGACGACGTCGGTGAGCAGGTGCCGCCGGACCGCCGCCCCGTGCTCCTCCAGCAGCGCCAGGATCTCGCCGGAGAGCCGGCGGCGGTCCCACGCGGACGCCAGGCCGCGCGGCACCCGGCCGATCTGCGCGGAGCGGATCGTCAGCCCGTTGTGGTGGAACTCCTGCCCGAGGGCGACCGCACCGGCGCCGCCGGTGTGGAAGGCGAGCTCGACGACCGTCCCCTGGGGGCGCAGGCAGCGCAGCGCGGTGGCCAGCGCCGGAGCCCGGCCGCGGCACTGGAAGACGACATCGGCGCCGTGGTCACCCGGCCCGTGCCGCCACCCGACCTTGAGCTCGCGCGCCACGTCGGGCGTGTCGTCGACCGCCGCCAGGCCCAGGCCGGCGGCTGCGGCGCGACGCTCCGGTGTCGGGTCGACGACGACCACCTGGGCGGCGCCGTGCACCGTGGCCAGGAGCCCGACCAGCAACCCGACCGCACCGCCCCCGGTCACGACCACCAGCCGGCCGCGCACCCCGTCGGCGAGCTCGGCACCGCCGGCGTCGGCGGCCGCGTGCAGCAGCCCGTTCGCGCAGATCGGCCCGAGGTGGGCCACATAGACGGCGAGGACCGGGTCGAGCTCCGCCGGCACCGCCACCACGTGCTGGGTGACCGGATCGCCGTGCACCACGGTCGAGTGGCCGTAGGCCATGGCGACCACGGTCCCCTCGGCGACCGCCGGAGTGCGGCTGTCGGTCACCCGGGCCACCTCCATGTAGCCCAGCCGGCGGACCGGGTAATGCTGGGCGGTCCGCGCGGGGTCGAACAGCCCCAGCTCGGCGTCCCACCCGACGTCCAGGTGGGGGCTCGTGCCCCGGTACCAGGTCAGTTCCGTCCCGGCCGACAGCCCGGTGAACATCGTCTCCGCCCGGAAGCAGCCGTCGGCGAGCGGCGGCTCCGGGCTCTCGTCGATCTCCAGAACCCCGGGGCGCGGCACGACCAGGGTGCGCACCGGGGCCGTGCTCACCCCTGCTCCACCGGAACGGCCGAGCCGGTGCCGGTGGCCTCGGCCACCGCCCAGGCCAGGCAGTGGGTCAACAGCGCCTCCGCGACGGTCACCAGCCCGGGAGCTGCCGGCCGGCCGGCGAGGACGTCGACGAAGGCGCGGTCGACCGCGCGCCGGGCGTCGATCCGGGGCTCGGCCGACACCTCTCCCTGCGGGGTGCGCAGGTGCAGGGAGGTCTCGGTCAGCGCCACCGTGACCGAGTCGGCCACCACGTCGAGGCCGGCCGCGGTGAGCGCGGGCAGGACACAGGACGTGCTGAGGGTCCCCACGGCCCCGGAGCCGAAGCGCAGCACGGCGGCGGTCGCGTCGGGCACGTCCCGGTCCTCCGCCGAGGACGGCGCCGCGCCGCCGACCACCTCCTCGACCTCGCCCGCCAGCACCCGCAGCAGGTCCAGGACGTGCGTGGCCTGCTCGACGACCTGGCCGCCGGAGAGGGCCTGGCTGCGCCACCAGGCCGGCGGCGGCGTGCTGCCCCACCAGCGGGCGTCGACGAGCCGGATGCGCGCGCCGGTGAGGGCGTCCCGCGCCCGGGCGACGGTGTCCAGGTGCCGCCAGTGGTAGCCGGTCGCCGTCGGCAGGCCGGCGGTCCGGACGGCGCGGGCCACGTCCTCGGCGACGGTCAGGTCCGCCGCCAGCGGCTTCTCCACGAAGAAGGGCAGCTCCGCCCGGACGACCGCACGCTCGAGCTCCCCGTGCGCGAAGGGCGGCACGCACAGCCAGACGGCGTCCAGACCGCGGCGCAGCAACCCGTCGGCGTCGGCCAGGAAGTCGGCGCCCAGCTCCCCGGCCAGCGCCTGCGCCGCTGCCGGGACCGGGTCGCAGACCGCGACCAGCTCCACGTCGTCGAAGCCGGCCAGCGTGCGGGCGTGCCGGGCGCCGACGCCGCCGGCACCGAGCAGCCCCACCCGGACGGTCATGGCCCGGGGGTCCTGTCGGGCGAGGACGTCCGCTGCGTCCCGGGCCCGGTCGCGACGACGCTCGTCCGCTCCATCGTGGCGATGCTGCCGTCTCCGTGCGTCGTCCGCTCGCTCCCGGCGCCGTCCCGTGCAAGCATTCTTCACCCGGTCGGCGCGCCCCGACACCTCGCGGCGGCGCGTTTCGGTCCACCGAATGGTGCAGCGGGGGCGCGGGGGCGCGGGGTGCGGGGGACCGGCGGCAACGGTGCCGTCGTTCGACCGGGAGGACGACCGCATGCGCCAGGACGTCGCCAGTTGGCTCACCCGCCGGACCTACTCGGCGACCTGCTACCGGGCGCGGGCCCTGGTGTCGGCGAAGCAGGTGCAGGGCAGCACGGTCAGCGTCGTCCTGCCCGCGCTCGATGAGGAACGCACCGTGGGTGCCATCGTCACGGCGATCCGCCGCGAGCTGGTCCTGTCCCAACCGCTGGTCGACGAGCTGGTCGTGGTCGACAGCGGCTCGACCGACCGGACCGCTGCCGTGGCTACCGCGGCCGGAGCCCAGGTGGTCCGCGCGGAGGACGTGCTGGCCTGCGCCGGCACGATCGCCGGCAAGGGCGAGGCCCTGTGGAAGGCGCTGCACGTCACCGATGGCGACCTCCTGGTCTTCATCGACTCCGACCTGGTCTGCTTCGACCCGCAGTTCGTCGTCGGACTGCTCGGACCGCTGCTCGGCGACCCCGCCGTCGGCTACGTCAAGGGCCTCTACGACCGTCCGCTGGCCACCGTGGAGGGGGTCGTGCCCACCGGCGGCGGCCGGGTCACCGAGCTGATCGCCCGCCCGCTGCTGAACGCCCTGTGGCCGGAGCTGTCCGGGTTCGTCCAGCCGCTGTCCGGTGAGTACGCCGGCCGGCGCGAGCTGCTGGAACAGGTGCCGTTCGTCTCCCACTACGGCGTCGAGCTCGGGCTGCTGATCGACCTCGCCGAACTGGCCGGGACCGACGCGCTCGCGCAGGTCGACCTCGGCACCCGGCAGCACACCCACCAGTCCGACGCGGCGCTGGGCCGGATGGCCGGGCAGGTGCTGCAGACCGCGCTGGCCCGCTGCCCGGGGGTGGCGGTCCCCAGTGACCGGCTGGTCCAGTTCGTGCGCACCGGCGGCGACATCGAGCCGGTGACCTGGGACGTCGGGGTGGTCGAGCGGCCGCCGATGCGATCGGTGCCGGACTACGCGGCCCGCCGGGCCGCCCGGGCTTCGGCGCGCCGGGCATGAGGATCCTGATGGACGCCGGCCCCTGGCTGCCGGTCCCGCCCGAGGGTTACGGCGGGCTGGAGAACGTCGTCGCCACGCTGACCGCGGAGCTGCGACGCCGCGGGCACCGTGTCGTCCTGGCCAGCGTCGGGGACAGCCGGCAGGGCGCCGACGGGCGCGTCTGGGCCTTTCCGACCGGCCAGTTCCCGCGCCTGGCGGCCTCCTACTCCGAGGTGGTCGGCGCCGCGCACGCCCACATGCAGGCGGTCCTGGCCGAGATCCGCCGGCAGGCCGCGGCCGGGGACCCGTTCGACCTCGTGCACAGCCACCTCGAGGTGGTCGGGCCCGCCGTCCTGGCGGCGCTCGGGGACGCCGTGCCGCCGGTGCTGCAGACCCTGCACTGGGACCTGCGGCGCAACGCCGACTTCTACGAGTCCTTCGACGGTGCGGGCAGGGTGTTCTTCGCCGGCGTCTCGGACTCCCAGGTGCGGCGGGGCCCGGCCCGGCTGCGGCGCCAGACCCTCGGGGCCGTGCCGCTGTCGGTGCCGATCCCCGCCGGGCCCCCCGCCGGTCCGGGCGAGCGCACCGGGTCGGTACTGGTGCTGGCCCGGCTGTGCGAGAACAAGGGCACCGACGTCGCGCTGCGGGCCTGCCGGTCGGCCCGTGTGCCGCTCGTGCTGGCCGGGCCGGTCGGGGGGCAGCCCGACCGGGCCGCACTGGACGCCGCCCTCGCCGACCCGGCCAGCCCGGTGCGCGGCTACCGCGACGTCCACTGGTTCCTGGAGCACGTCGCGCCGTGGCTGGACGGGGACCGGGTGCGCTGGGTCGGCAGCGTCGGGGACCCGGTGAAGTCCGAGCTCCTGCGCCGGTCGCGCGCGGTGCTGTTCCCGCTGCGCTGGGACGAGCCGGGTGGCACGGCCGTCTGCGAGGCGCTGGCCGCCGGCACCCCGGTGGTCGCGATGGCCCGTGGCTGCCTGCCGTCGCTGGTGGACCACGGGGTCACCGGCTTCCTCGCCGAGGACGAGGCGGACTTCACCGCCGCCCTCGGGCGGCTGGACGACCTGGACCCCCGGGCCTGCGCGGCCACCGCCCGGCGCCGCTTCGCCCCGGCGGTCATGGCCGACGGCTACGAGGAGCTCTACACCGAGGTGAACCGCCGCGCCACGGTCCGTGGTCGCACCGCCGTCCTCGTGCCGCGGGCCCGGGCGGGTGGGCCACCGGTCAGCCCACCGGTGCGGTGAGGTCGTACATCGTGACCCCGTCGACGGTCCGGGCGGTGAAGGTGTCGGCCGCCCAGACCGCGATCTCGGCCGAGGCGCTGCTGCCACCGTCGCTGGCCATCCCCATCCCGCCACCGATGAACCAGTGGACCTCGCCGGCGGCGACGTGGGCCTGGAACTGCGTCAGCGTCGGTGAGGGGTCACTGCCGTTGAACCCGCCGATGGCCATGACCGGGTCGCCGGTCGCCAGCTGGTAGCCGGCCGCGTTGTTCGCGCCCACGCTGGCGGCCACCCAGGTGTAGGACGACGCGTTCTGGCTCAGCGCGGCGACCACCGTGGCGCT
>JAOPVN010000011.1 GCA_025966175.1 Modestobacter sp.
TCCTCGACGTCGACCGGCCGGTCCACCGTCGAACAGCTGGAGCGCGACGTCGTGCCCCTGCTGGTGGAGACCGCTGATCGGATCACCGCTGACCTCGGCGGCACGGCCCGGGCCTCCTGACGCAACAGGTCGGCAACATCGGCGGTGCACGATGCCCCGCGTGAGCGCCTTCGTCGTTCCCGTGGTCGACGTCTCCGCCTACGTCGGCGAGGGCACCGCCGAGGAGCGGGCCGCCGTCGCGACCGCGATGGATGTGGCCTGCCGCACGGTCGGCTTCGTGCAGGTGGTCGGGCACGGGGTGCCGACGTCGGTCGCCGACGGCCTGGCCGGGGCGATGGACTCCTTCTTCGGTCAGTCGCTGGAGGCGAAGAACTCCTGGCGTACGCCGCCGGAGGTCAACCGCGGCTACAGCCCGCCCACGAGCGAGTCGCTCTCCCTGTCGCTGGGCGTGGAGTCCGCCACCCGGATGAACGACTTCTTCGAGGCGTTCAACGTGGGCGCCTCCCAGGCGACCTACCCGCACGCGCCCGGCCTCCCGCAGCCGGACTACGCGGAGAACACCTGGCCCGACGTCGCCGGCTTCCGACCCGCCGTCGACGCCTGGTTCACCGAGGCCGCCCGGGTCGCGCGCACCCTCACCCGGGTCTTCGCCGACGCCCTGGGCCTGGCACCGGACTTCTTCGCGAAGCTGACCGACCACTCCCTCGACGTGCTGCGGATGAACAACTACGCCCTGCCCGAGGGCACCGTGCGCCTCGACGGCGACCTGGTCGGCATGGGCGAGCACACCGACTACGGCATCGTCACCGTGCTCTGGGCCGACCAGGTCGCCGGTCTGCAGGTGCTCGGCACGGACGGCGGCTGGCACGACGTCCTGCCCGCCGACGGCGCCCTGCTGGTCAACCTCGGTGACGTCACCGCCCGGCTGACGAACGAGCGGTGGATGTCCACCCTGCACCGGGTCAAGCCGCCGATCGTCGACGGCACGATCCAGCGGCGCCGGTCGGCGGCGTTCTTCCACGACGGGGACGTCGAGGCGGTGATCGCCCCGCTGCCCAGCTGCCTGCAGCCGGGCGAGGAGCCGCGGTACCTGCCGGTCACCGTGGGGGAGCACATCGCGGCCAAGCTCCGCGGTTCCCGGGCCGGGGTGGTCAACACCGCGGCCGACCGGGAGGCCGCCCGGGTGCTCGCCGCCCGCACCTGACGAAGGACCCCGCTACCCTCCGGCCCCGCTGTAGGGGCCCATCGCGAGCTTGCGAGCGGTGGGGGGCAGCGGGGTCCTTCGTCAGGCCTTGACGATGGCGGCCACCGGGCCGCCGCCGGACGGGCCCTGGTGCACCGCGGCCACCGACACGAACACCGCCGGGTCACCGGTCACCGAGGCGGCGACGCCGCCGACGGTGGCCTTGATCTGCCGGTGCCAGAAGACGTCGGAGTCGTCGAGCATCGCGTTGCGCCGGCCGCGGACGTAGCCGGTCGGGTCGGCCTCGCACTTGAGGAAGACGTTGACCAGGTTGTCGCCCAGGTCGCTGGTGTGCGGGCGCTCGGGCAGGTCGAGGCCGGCGTCCCGGATGGCGTTCCAGATGCCGTCCTGGTCCAGCGCGTCGTTCATGACCGAGTGGCCGATCCGGTAGTTCCCGCCGTGCCCGCGGGCGTTGCCGACGACGACGATCTGCGCCCGGTCCAGCTCCACGCCCGAGGAGCAGGACGCGACCGCGCTGAACAGCGAGAAGTCGCGCATGACCTGCTTCTGCTCCGGCATCTCGATCTCACCGAGGGCCAGGGCGATGCCCAGCGCCGTCGTGCCGTTGGACAGGTCCATCGAGCCGTGCGGCTCGTCGTAGAACGTCTCCTGGCCGCGGGAGTGCGCGTCGCGGATCGTCTCGATGGTCAGCAGCGGCGTCTTGGTCTGCACGTAGTGGACATCGGCCGGGTCGGTGATCCCCGCCTCGGCCATCGCCCGGCGGACGCCCTCGGCGACCTTCTCCACCATGGTCAGCCGGCCGATGTCCTCGGGCAGCAGCGTCTCGCTCATCGCGAAGCCCACGGTCAGCCGCGGCTCGTCGGTCTTCTCGACCGAGTCCTCCGGCAGCGTGGCGAAGATCGTCGCGTGCGGGCTGATGACGCCGTCCGTGCCGCCGGACCACACGATCGGGACCTGCTTGACCTCGTCGGCCGTCCGGGTGCCCTTCGCCACCAGCACCTCGCGGAACGCGCGGTCGGCGATGATCCGGGTGTAGTCGTTCACCCCGCCGTTGCCCTCGGTCTTGCCGATGACGGCGACGACCCGGTCGGCGTCCATGACGCCCTCGTCGATGAGCTTGGCCAGCTCGGAGGCGTCACTGACGTTGTGCAGCGGGACCTTGCGGACCTCGATCGGTGCGGGCATCGGTTCTCCTTCTGGGGGCGGCGGGGCGGCCGGTCAGTGGGTCAGGACGGTGCCGACGTCGTCACCGCTGACGGCGTCGGAGATGTGCTCGAGTGAGGTGATGACGGCCCGCGAGCCGCCGCTCTCGACGAAGCGGAGGGCGGCCTCGACCTTGGGCGCCATGCTCCCGCGGGCGAACTGGCCGGCCGCGGCGTGCTCGCGCAGCTCGGCGGCGGTGACCTGGTGCAGCGGGCGGGCCGACGGCATCCCGAAGTCGACCATCACGTGCGGCACGTCGGTGGCGATGACCAGCGTGTCCGCGGCGAGCTCGCGGGCCAGCAGCGCGGCGGTCAGGTCCTTGTCGATGACGGCCTCGACGCCGTGCAGCGCGGCGCCGTCCCGGCCGTCCAGCACCGGGACGCCGCCGCCACCGGCGCAGACGACGACGAACCCGGCGGCGCTCAGTGTCGCGATCGCCGGGACGTCGACGACCGAGCGCGGCTCGGGTGAGGCGACGACGCGACGCCAGCCGCGGTCGCCGCGGTCCTCCCAGATCTGCCCCAGGTCGATGAACCGCTGCGCCTGGTCGCGGGGCAGGTACCGGCCCACGGGCTTGGACGGGTTCGAGAAGCCGGGGTCGGCCGGGTCGACGAGGGTGCGGGTGACCAGCGCCGCGGTGCGCTGCGGGAGCCCCCGCGCGGCGAGCGCCGCGTCCAGCTCGTCGGCCAGGGTGAAGCCGATGGTCGCCTGGGTCTGGGCGACGTTCCAGTCCAGCGGGACGGGCGGCACCACGTGCGCGGCCAGCTCGTTCTTGACCAGCAGG
>JAOPVN010000019.1 GCA_025966175.1 Modestobacter sp.
GCTGGACGCCGCGCTGGCCGCGGTCGCCACCGAGGGCCGCGGGGTCGTGCTCTACATCCGCGGCCACGAGGGCCGCGGCATCGGGCTGCTGCACAAGCTGCAGGCCTACCAGCTGCAGGACACCGGCCTGGACACCGTGGACGCCAACCTCGACCTGGGCCTGCCCGCCGACGCCCGCGACTACGGCACCGGGGCGCAGATCCTGGTCGACCTGGGCATCCACACCATGCGCCTGCTCACCAACAACCCGGCCAAGCGGGCGGGCCTGGAGGGCTACGGCCTGAAGATCACCGGCCGGGTGGGGCTGCCCACCCACGTCACGCCGGACAACGTCGGGTACCTGCGCACCAAGCGGGACCGGATGGGACACCTGTTGGACATCATCGAACCGGACGGCCTCGAGGCCGTCGAGGGGAGCGACATCCCGATGCGCCAGAACGAGCAGCCCGCGTGAGCGAGCTGGCGAGCTCCGCCATGAGCACAGCAGCGTCGCGAATGCGACCGACGAGCGCCAGCGAGGAGGACTCATGAGCGGCGAGGGAGCGCCCGCCCAGCAGCCCGTCGACGCCGCGGGGCTGACCCTGGGCATCGTCGCCGCCACCTGGCACGCTGAGATCAGCAGCTCCCTGCTGGCCCGCGCGATCGCCTGCGCCGAGGCCTCGGGCATCCCCACGCCGACCGTGGTGCGGGTGCCCGGCGCTCTCGAGCTGCCCGTGGTCGCGCAGGCGCTGGCGGAGACCCACGACGCCGTCGTCGCGCTCGGCGTCGTGGTGCGCGGCGGCACCCCGCACTTCGACTACGTCTGCGACTCCTTCACCGCCGGGCTGACCCGGGTGGCGCTGGACGCGGGCAAGCCCGTCGGCAACGGCGTGCTCACCACCGAGGGCGAGCAGCAGGCCCGCGACCGGGCCGGCATGGACGACTCCGGTGAGGACAAGGGGTGGGAGGCCACCGCCGCCGCGCTGCAGACCGCGCTGGTGTTGCGCGACCTGCGCTCCCCGAAGGGGACCACCGGTTTCCGGGCTCAGCCGGCGAGGGAGACCACCGCGTGAAGTCGTTCGACCAGCTGTTCGCCGAGCTGAGCGAGAAGGTCGCCGCCGGGGACCCCGCGTCGGGCACTGTCACCGCCGTGCGGGACGGTGTGCACGCCGCGGGCAAGAAGGTCGTCGAAGAGGCGGCCGAGTCGTGGATGGCGGCCGAGCACGAGGGCGCCGAGCGGACGGCGGAGGAGATCAGCCAGCTCCTCTACCGGGTCCAGGTCCTCATGCTCGCCCGCGGCCTGAGCCTGGCCGACGTCTACGCTCACCTGTAGATCAACAACCGCTGGAGGAGTAGTTCCGTGCTGCGCGTGGCCGTGCCCAACAAGGGTGTCCTGAGCGAGCCCGCGGCCGCCATGCTCGCCGAGAGTGGGTACCGGCAGCGCCGCACCACCAGTGAGCTGGCGGTCTACGACCCGGAGAACGACACCGAGTTCTTCTACCTGCGACCCCGCGACATCGCGATCTATGTCGCCGCGGGCACGCTGGACGTCGGGATCACCGGCCGCGACATGCTGCTGGAGACCGCGCCGGCCGACGGCGAGGGTGCGGCGGCCGCCGAGGTCATGCCGCTGGGCTTCGGTCGGTCGTCCTTCCGCTTCGCCAGCCCGGCCGACTCCCCGGTCGACGCGGTCGCCAAGCTCGAGGGCAAGCGGATCGCCACCGCGTACCCGGGCCTGTTGCAGCGGTTCCTGGACGAGAGCGGGATGAAGGCCGCCGTCGTCAAGCTGGACGGCGCGGTGGAGACCGCCTGCCGGCTCGGCGTCGCCGACGCGGTCTGCGATGTCGTGGAGACGGGGACGACGCTGCGGGCGGCCGGGCTGCGGATCATCGGCGAGCCGGTGCTGGCCAGCGAGGCCGTGCTCGTCCGCCGGGCCGGTGCCGAGGAGATCCCCGCCGTCGCCCAGCTTCGGCGCCGGCTGCAGGGCGTCCTGGTTGCCCGGCGGTACGTGATGCTCGACTACGACTGCCCCGACGAGCTGCTGGCGCAGGCGACCGCGATCACGCCCGGGCTCGAGGGCCCCACGGTCAGCCCGCTGCGGACCGACGGCTGGTCGGCGGTGCGGGCGATGGTGCTCAAGCACGAGACCAACCGGGTGATGGACGAGCTCTGGGAGCTCGGCGCGCGGGCGATCCTGGTCACGAGCATCGCCGCATCCCGCATCTGAGCCCGGCAGGCTGAGCGGCGTGCGTCGCGCTGCCCTCTGACTGCTCCCACTCCTGCTCGCCGCCTGCAGCGCCCAGCCCGGCCCGGGTGACGCCGCGGCGAGCACCGCCTCGAGCACGTCAGCGGGAGCGTCGCCGTCCTACTCCGCGTCCGTGGCGTGGGACCGGATCGGGCCGCTGCTGCTCGGCCCGGTCGGCTGAGGCACCGGAGGGCGCGCCAGCCGCTGCCGGGTCAGCCGACCAGGACGGTCAGCGGGGGCGGGTGGTGCGGTCGACCAGGTCGATCGCGGTGCAGAGGCCGAGCCCGAGCGCGCGTCCGCTGGTGGAGCCGGTCGCCAGCAG
>JAOPVN010000022.1 GCA_025966175.1 Modestobacter sp.
CGACCTCCCTGCGGCCGCGTGGGTCAGCCCCGTCGCCCCACCGGCCGGGCGACCCGCCGGCCCGCGGTCGGCCGGGCGGCGGCCGGTCATGGACGATGGCGGCATGAGCACTCCGGGCAGCAGTGCCGGGAACGCGGTCGCGGGCGCCGGTGCCGGCCGCCCCCGGGTGCGGATGACCGGTGCCCAGCGACGGCAGCAGCTGCTCGACGTCGGTCGGGAGCTGTTCGCCCAGCGCGGTTACGAGGCCACCTCGATCGAGGAGATCGCGGCGCGCGCCGACGTCTCCAAGCCCGTCGTCTACGAGCACTTCGGCGGCAAGGAGGGTCTCTACGCCGTCGTCGTGGACCGCGAGATGCAGCGGCTGCTGGACCGGTTCACCTCCGCGCTGTCCTACGGCGGTCACCCGCGCGAGCTGCTCGAGCGGGCGGCCCTGGTGCTGCTGGACTACATCGAGGAGGAGACCGACGGTTTCCGGGTGCTGGTCCGCGACTCCCCCGTGGCCGGCACCGAGGGCGGCTTCTCCTCGCTGATCAGCGAGGTCGCCAGCAAGGTCGAGCACATCCTGGGCGACCAGTTCCGGGTGAGCGGCTACGACCCGCAGCTGGCCGAGCTCTACAGCCAGGCACTGGTGGGCATGGTCGCGCTGGTCGGCCAGTGGTGGCTGGACACCCGGTCACCGGGCAAGCGGGAGGTCGCCGCCCACCTGGTGAACATCGCCTACAACGGGCTCTCCCACCTGGAGACGCAGCCGCACCTCCTCGGCCGCTCCTGAGACCGGCCCTCCTGCAGGGGCCCGCGCACCGGGGCAGTGGCCCCGTCCCGAGGCTCGCCCCGAGCCTGCGAGGGGTGTGAGTCAGGCCCCCTGCAGGGTCCCGCGCCGAGCCTGCGAGGGGTGGGGGCAGGGGGTCCTTCCACCTTCTTCAGCCGACCAGCCGGGCCCCGGGCACGGGTCCGTGGACGGCGCGCACGGTGCGGAAGACCCCGGCGCCGGCGAGCTCGGCGGCCAGCCGGACCGCGGCGTCCTCGTCGTCGGCCAGCGCCGCCACGGTCGGCCCGGACCCGCTGACCAGCGCGGCCCGGGCACCGGCCTCGGTCGCCGTCCGCAGGGCCCGGCGCAGTTCCGGGCGCAGTCGCAGCGCCGGCGCCTGCAGGTCGTTGCTCAGCGCGGCCGCCAGCACCGGCGCGGGCCCGCTGCGCAGCGCCGCGATGACCGGCTCGGTGGAGGCCGGCTCGCTGTCCGGCAGCGCCCCGGCGCCCCGCAGCCGGTCCAGCTCGTCGTAGACCGTGGGCGTGGACAGCCCCTCCCCGGCGATGCCCAGCACCCAGTCCCAGCGCCGGCGGGCCAGCACCGGCGACAGCCGCTCACCGCGGCCGGTGCCCAGGGCGACGCCGCCCAGCAGGCTGAACGGCACGTCACTGCCCAGCTCCGCGGCCAGGCCGGCCAGATCGCCGCGGGTCGCGCGGGTGCCCCAGAGCGCGTCCAGTGCGACCAGGGTCGCCGCGGCGTCGGCGCTGCCGCCGGCCAGCCCGGCCGCGGCCGGGATCGACTTGTCGACCTCGAGGTGCGCCTCGGCGGGCACTCCGGCGTGCCGGGCGAGCAGCTCGGCTGCCTGCCAGACCAGGTTGCGCCGGTCGGCGGGCACGCTGGCGGGGCCCCGACCGGCACCGGAGCCCTCACCCCGGAGGGTGAGCGAGAGGCCCTCCGCGCGGCGCACGGTGACGGTGTCGAACAGCGAGACGGCCAGGAACACCGTCTGCAGCTCGTGGAAACCGTCCGGGCGCAGCGGCCCCACCCCGAGGTGCACGTTCACCTTGGCCGGCGCACGGGCGGCCACAGCACCGTTGCCGGCTATCCGGCCCGGGCCGCCGGAGGTCGCGTTGGTCATCGGGCCACCCTGCCCGCAGGCCGACCCATGCGCTACTGCCCCTCGGCGGGGACGGGCTCGGTGGCGGCGAGCCGGGCGAAGTCCGTCACCGACAGCTGCTCACCGCGGGTCGTGGGATCGATCCCCGCAGCCCGCAGCCGGATCTCGGCAGCCGCCGGGCTGCCCGCCCACCGGGCCAGTGCTGCGCGCAGCCCCTTGCGCCGGGTGGCGAACGCGGCGTCGATGGCGGCGAAGGTCGCGGCCCGGTCGCCGGGCGGGGACGGACGACGGGTGAGAGCGACCAGTCCGGAGTCGACGTTGGGCACCGGCCAGAACACCGGCCGCGGGACGTTGCCGGCCCGGCGCACGTCGGCGTACCAGGCCGCCTTCACGCTCGGCACGCCGTAGGCCGGCGTCCCGGGGCCGGCGGCCAGCCGGTCGGCGACCTCGGCCTGCACGAGCACCAGCGCGGTGCGCAGCGAGGGCAGCAGCTCCAGCAGGTGCAGCAGCACCGGGACGGCGATGTTGTACGGCAGGTTGGCCACCAGCGCCGTCGGCGGCGGGCCGGGCAGCTCCCGGACCCGCAGCGCGTCGGCGGTCACCACGGTCAGCCGGTCGGCGAACTCCGGGAGCCGCTCGGCGACCGTCCGCGGCAGCTGCTCGGCCAGCCGGGGGTCGATCTCCACAGCGGTCACGTGGGCGCAGGCGGGCAACAGACCCAGGGTCAGCGATCCCAGACCGGGGCCGACCTCGCAGACGACGTCCTCGGGCGTGAGGTCGGCGGTGCGCACGATCCGCCGGATGGTGTTGGCGTCGTGCAGGAAGTTCTGGCCGAGGGTCTTGGTCGGTCGCAGCTCGAGCTGCTGGGCCAGGTCGCGGATCGCGGCCGGGCCCAGCAGCCCGCCGGAACGCTCGGGAGGGATGGTCAGCGCCGGCTCAGTCGAACAGGTGGCTGCCGCAGCCCCACTGGCCGGCACCACTGCGGGCGTAGAGCATCTGCGCCCGCATCGTCTGCTCCTCGGCCGACGCCTCGGCCGGGTCGCCGGAGCCACCGACGCCGGCCCAGGTGGACGTGGAGAACTGGTACATGCCGCGGTACTTGCCGCTGGCGCTGACCGCATCGGGCCGCCCGCCGGACTCGCACTTGGCCAGCGCTGCCCAGTTCAGCCCGTCCGCGGTGACGACCGCGGTATCGGCCGGCTTCGCCTTGCTGCCGACGGTGACGTGCTCGTCGACGGCGGGCGTGCTGACCACGGAGCTGACCTGCTCACGGCCGGTCTCCACACCGTCAGTGGTGGTGACCCGCCAGGTGACGGTCTGCTTGCCCTCGACGCCGTCCTGGGTGACCGTGCGGTCGCCCGTGAACGCCTCGGGGTCCGTGGTCTCCACGGTCGCGTAGTCGACCGACCGGACCTCGGTGACCTCGGTGACCTGGACCCGGGTGACCCGCAGGACCATCGCCTCCAGCAGCGGCTGCTGCGGGTACAGGGAGATGCGGTCGGTCGGCGAGAGGGTGATGCCCTGCTCGCCGAGCAGCTCACCGGCGGTGGCCGCGACGGTGGTGACCACCCGTTGCTGGCCATCGGCGATCAGGGTGACGTTCTTGCTGGTGGTGATGGCCAGGTTCATGCCGTCCAGCGGCAGACGCTCGCTGCGGCTGGCCGAGAGCACCAGGTTCTCCGCGCGGTAGCCGAGCTCGTCCAGGGCGCCGTCGACCGACAGGGCCGTCGTGTAGACGTCGCTGTGCACGCCGTCGACGGTCAGCGCGAGGGGGCGCGCGCGGCTGAGGACGATCGTGTCCCCGTCGCCGACCGCCGACCCGGGGTCGGGCAGGACCACGTCGTGGGACGCCGGGCGCAGCCCCTCGTCGGCGAGCACCTCACCGGCGGTGGCGGCATAGGTGCTCACCTCGCGCGACTGGCCGTCGACGGTGATGGTCACCGTCTTCTGGGCAAGGAAGTAGGCGGCAGAACCACCCACCAGACCCAGCAGGACCAGGGCGAAGAGACTGAGCTTCAAGGATCGGCGCACAACACATCCACGGGTCACGGGACCCGGGCAGGGGAAGAGGGCAGCAGCCCACGGACCCCACCCGGAGATGGCGTCCGCCGTCGTGCTGTCCCCGACGAGTCCGGGTCCGGGGTGTCCCGGTCCGGCGGACTGATCGCCCAGGCGTTCCCCACCCCGGCTAGTCGGTCACGACACGATAACGAACGCGCTTCGGAAGACAACGGTGCAGACCGAGGAAACCAACATGTCGACTCAGCACAGCGGAGGCGCGCCGACACGTACTGTCACGCACACGCCGAGTTGGTCATCGGCGACCGCGCGTGACCATGTGGCGAAGCACACAGGCTGATCCGGTTGGGACCGGATGCCTGTCGTCGCTGCTCAGGCCAGCGCGTGCGTGCTCTGCTGCACCGGCCGGAGCCAGGTCACCAGGAACCCGGCAACGGTGAGCCCGGCGATCAGCGCGGAGAAGCCCCCGGCGACCAGCGCCACCGGCAGCAGCCCGGCGCCGGCGGAAGCGACCCGGTCGTCCAGGTCGATGGCCGCCCGGAGCAGCAGCGCGCCCAGCGGCAGCACCGCCAGCACCGTGGCCGCGGCGACCACCAGGTGGGCGGTCCAGGTGCGCTGCGCCTCGTCCACCGGCACGTCGGCCCCCTCGGCCGGCAGCGGGCGCACCAGCACCCGCAGCAGCGCGACCTCCGCCAGCAGCCACCCGCCCACCGGCACCGCCAGCGCGATCGCGGTCGGGGCGGTCCCCAGGTCGTCGGCGAGCAGCAGCGCGGCCACGACCTCCCCCGCGACGACGGCACGCATCGTCCACAGCAGCCAGAGCGAGATCTGCTCGGTGCGGCGGGGACGGCGCACCGGGCTGGCCTGGGCCCAGCGCGGCCGGGGACGGGTGGCCTCCGCGAGCAGGACCCCGGCCAGCAGGCCCACGGCCAGGGCCGGCACCCACAGGAAGACCGACGCCTCGGCGAACAGGACCACCGTGGTGACCACCAGCGCCACCCCGAGGGCGAAGCCGACCTGGCGGACCCGGCGGCCGTGCGCAGCCTGGCGGGCCAGCTGCGCCGTCGC
>JAOPVN010000059.1 GCA_025966175.1 Modestobacter sp.
GACGTCTACGGCGGCTCCCCGGAGAACCGGGCCCGCTTCGTCGTCGAGGTCGTCACCGCGGTGGCCGAGGCCGTCGGCGCCGGCCGGGTGGGTCTGCGGATCTCCCCGGAGCACAACATCCAGGACGCCTTCGAGACCGACCGGGACGACGTCCTGGCCACCTACGGCACCCTGGTCGACCAGCTCCGCCCGCTGGGTCTGGCCTACCTCTCGGTGCTGCACGAGGAGCCGGCGGGTGACCTGGTCCAGGAGCTGCGGAAGCGGTTCGACGGCCACCTGATCGCCAACAGCGGCTTCGGCACGATCACCACCCGCGACGAGGCCGTGCAGCTGATCGAGGCCTCGCACGCCGACGCGGTCGCCGTGGGCCGGGCCGCCATCGCCAACCCCGACCTGGTGGAGCGGTGGAAGGGCGAGCACCCGGAGAACGCCCCGAACTCGGCGCTGTTCTACGCATCGGGTGCCGAGGGCTACACCGACTACCCGTTCCTGGTGGCCAGCCAGAGCTGACGCTCAGGACGACGAGGGCCCGGCGACTGCGGTCGCCGGGCCCTCGCGCGTTCTGGGCGCCGAGTTCCCGTCGGTGATGTGATCTGTGCAGCACCCGGGAAGGGGATCATCACCCGCCGAGGTTGGCGATCGTTGATCCAGGCAACGAACAGGACGGACCCAGCTGCATGAGCACGACCGAACGCCGCGCCCACCACCAGGTCACCTTCGCCGTCCTCGCGACGGGGGTGGTCGCGTTCGGGTTGCTCCAGTCGCTCGTGACGCCCGTGCTGCCGACGCTGCAGCAGGAGCTGGACACCAGCCAGGCGAACGTCACCTGGGTGCTGACCGCCTATCTGCTGTCGGCCTCGCTGTTCACGCCGATCCTCGGCCGGCTGGGCGACATGACCGGCAAGAAGCGGATGTTCGTCGTCGCGCTGGCCGCACTGGCGGTGGGCTGTCTGCTCGCCGCGCTGGCGACGAACCTGACCGTGATGATCGTGGCCCGGGTGACTCAGGGCGTCGGCGGCGGCATGCTCCCGCTGGCCTTCGGGATCATCCGTGACGAGTTCCCGCGGAAGAAGGTGCCCGGCGCGATCGGCACCATCTCCGCGATGATCGCCGTCGGCGCGGGCGCCGGCCTGGTGCTGGCCGGTCCGATCGTCGACGTCCTCGACCACACCTGGCTGTTCTGGCTGCCGATGATCGTGCTGGTCATCGCCGCGCTGGCCGCGCACTTCGTGGTGCCCGAGTCCGAGGTCCGGACGGCGGGCACCGTCAACTGGCTGGCCGCCCTGCTGTTGTCGGGCTGGTTGGTCGCGCTGCTGCTGCCGGTCTCCCAGGCGCCGAGCTGGGGCTGGGGCTCGTCGCGGGTGATCGGGCTGCTCGTGGCGGCCGTCGTCCTCGCGGCGCTGTGGATCGTCGTCGAGTCGCGCGCGGCCTAGCCGCTGATCGACATGAAGATGATGCGGATCCGCGCCGTGTGGGCGAACAACCTGGTGGCGCTGCTGATCGGTGTGGCGATGTACGCGGCGTTCGGGTTCCTGCCGCAGTTCCTGCAGACCCCGGAGATCGCCGGCTACGGGTTCGGGGCGTCGATCACCGAGTCCGGGCTGATGAACCTGCCGCAGACGGTGGCCTCGTTCATCCTCGGTCTGGCCGCCGGATCACTGGCCCAGCGGTTCGGCTCCAAGGCGATGCTGATCCTCGGGCTGCTGGTGTCCGCGGTCGGCTACCTGCTCTTCGCGGTGGCGCACGACGACCGCTGGGAGATCTACGCGATCTCCACCGTCATGGGCGCCGGGTTCGGGCTGGCCTTCGCCGCGATGTCGAACCTGGTCGTGGCCGCGGTGCCGCCGCACCAGACCGGCGTGGCCAGCGGGATGAACGCCAACATCCGGACGATCGGTGGGTCGCTCGGCGCCGCCCTCATGGCCTCGGTGGTGACGGCGCACGCCGGCCCCACAGGGCTGCCCAGCGAGGACGGCTACACCAACGGCTTCCTGCTGCTGACCGGTGCGCTGGTGCTCGCGACCCTCGCCGCGCTGCTGATCCCGGGGGTGCGCCGCGACCCGCGGACGCACATGGAGCCCGACGTCCCGCTGCGCCACCCCGAGGCTGCGCTCGTCGCGGGCGGGACGCTGGTCGGCGACGAGTCGGAGTGACACGCTCGGGCGCATGAGCTCCCGGTCCTGGCTGTCGCTGGGGTCCGTCGTCGTCCCGGGGCCGGCTCTCGCGCCTGGGCGGCGCTGATGGCCGGCACCGTCGACGAGTACCTGGCCGCGCTGCCGGACGACGTCCGGGCGCGCGTCGAGGAGGTCCGTCGCGTCGTGCACGAGGTGGTGCCGGACGCCGGGGAGACGATCAGCTACGCGATGCCGACGTTCACCCTCGACGACCAGCCGCTGCTGCACGTGGCCGCGTGGAAGCAGCACATCGGCATCTACCCGCTCCCGCCACTGGCCCCGGAGCTGGACGCCGAGGTGGCGCCCTACCGGGGCTCCAAGGACACGATGAAGCTGCCGCACTCCCGGCCGCTGCCACGTGACCTGGTCGCCGTGGTCGTGGGGGCGCTCGCCGAGCGCCGCCGCGCCGGCGACTGAGCACGGTCAGTCCGTGAGGGGCGCCGAGCGCTGAGCGGCGGGTGTCGGCGGAGCGAGCACGGTGCCCTCGTCGACTCGCCCGTGCCGCAGTCGCGCGGTAAGGCCCTGCTCATCATCGGCTGGGTGCTCGGCGTCCTCGGCGTCCTCGGCGCCCTGGCCGCCGTCAGCACCGCCCCCTGACCGGGAGCTCGAGGTCAGCTGCGGCGGCCGAGGAGGTAGCCGATCCAGACGCCGAGCAGGGTGAGCACCCCGCCACCGGCGGCGCCGACCAGCAGGGGCTTCGCGTCGGTCGGGATCCAGCCACCCGTTGCGGCCGGGGGCTTGGCGTAGGTGATCTGCGTAGCCACCGCAGACGGTTCCGCGGAACCGTCGTGCGCAACCGTCACCGGCACAGCCGCAACGGGAGCCACCACGTTCGGCGCGGACAGTTCCAGGTCCACCGCCGAGAAGAACTGCCCGGCCATCCGCTTCGCGACGCCGGTGATCATCCGCTGGCCGACGCCGGCCACCGCGCCACCGACCACGGCGTCCGCCGAGTAGGTCAGCTCCGTTCCGGCGTCCGACGGCGCCAGCGTGATCTGCACCGTCGCCCGCACCGACCCGGGCCCGCCCGAGCCGCTCGCGTGCATCACGTACGACTTCGGGAACGACAGGTCCGAGAGCCGCACCTGGCCCGCGTACTTCCCCCGGATCGCCCCGACGCCGGCCGAGACGACCATCGTGTAGCTGTCCTCGCCGACCTGCTGCAGGCTCTCGCAACCGGGGATCGTCCGCGCCAGCACCGCCGGGTCGGTGATCACCGACCACACCTGCTCCGGCGACGCCGAGAGCACCGCACTGCCGTCCAGGTTCACGCGAGAGCTCCAGTCCGAGTATTGGTCACCTGGTCAGCAGACGAGCGGACCAGGTCGTACAGCTCCGTGGGCGAGATCGGCATCGCCGCGATCCGCCGTCCCACCGCATCCTCGATCGCCGACGCGATCGCCGCCGAC
The DNA here is from genome assembly GCA_025966175.1 of Modestobacter sp. Classification (GTDB taxonomy): domain Bacteria; phylum Actinomycetota; class Actinomycetes; order Mycobacteriales; family Geodermatophilaceae; genus Modestobacter. The sequence continues at coordinate 3,584 of JAOPVN010000059.1, forward strand.
CCCGGGATCACGCCCGCCTCGCCGGCGCCCTTGAGGCCCAGCGGGTTCAGCGGCGACGGCGTCTCCTGGTGGTCGATCACCACGTCCGGTACCTCCGACGCGTACGGCATCAGGAAGTCCATGAACGAGGCGTTCTGCAGCTGCCCGTCCTTGTCGTAGGCCATCCGCTCGTACAGCGCCCCGCCCACACCCTGCGCGACGCCGCCGTGCACCTGGCCCTCGACGATCATCGGGTTCACCACGTTGCCGCAGTCGTGCACCACCGCGTAGTTCACGACGTCGATCTCCCACGTCGCGGGGTCGATCTCCACCACCGCAGCGTGCGCGCCCGAGGCGAACGTCGACCGGATGGGCGAGTAGTAGTCGGTGTGCTCCAGCCCCGGCGCGTCCCCGGCCGCCACCGGCGGCTTCGAGTCGTCGCCCGGCCCGGCGAACTGGGTGGCCTGTTTCGCCGCCTCGTCGAACGCGTACCGCAGCGGGTTGGACAGGACGGCGACGGTGCGCAGCGGGATGGAGGCGCCCGGCGTCCCCTTGACCTGCACCAGACCCTCGTCGATCTCCAGATCGGCGACGTCCACCTCGAGGACCTCGGCCGCGATCCGCAGCGCCTTCTCGCGAACCCCGCGCGCGGCCAGCGCCACCGCGTTGCCGCTCATCACCGCCGCCCGCGAGGCGAACGTCCCCACCGCGTACCCGAACCGGCGGGTGTCGCCGGTGGTCACCTCGACGTCCTCCATCGGCACGCCGAGCTCGGAGGCGACCAGCTGGGCGAACACCGTCTCGTGCCCCTGGCCCTGCGACGTCAGCCCGGTCGAGACCAGCACCTTGCCGCTGCCCAGCACCTGCACGTGCCCGCCCTCGTACGGGCCGGGCCCGGTGCCCTCCACGTACATCGCCATCCCGATGCCCAGGTGCTTCCCCCGAGCAGCCGCGGAAACCCGGCGCTCCTCGAAGGAGTCCCAGTGCACCAGTGCCTTCAGCTTGTCCATCAGCCCGGCGTAATCACCGGAGTCGTAGATGACCGGCCGGCCGTCCTGGAACGTCAGGTGGTGGTCGTAGGGGAACTGCTCGGGCTGGATGAGGTTGCGCGTGCGCACCTCGGCGCGGTCCAGCCCGCGCTCCTGCGCGATCCGGTCCATCGCCCGCTCCATGGCGAAGCAGCCCTGCGGCCGGCCGGCTCCGCGGGAGGGCGTCACGCAGACGGTGTTCGTGTAGACGCTGTCCCCCCGCACCCGGTAGACGGGGATGACGTACGGGCCGACCAGCTGGGTCGCCGTCACGATCGGCACGATGATCCCGTAGGGCGTGTACGCGCCGTTGTCGTGCCAGATCCGGACGTCGAGTGCGGTGATCCGACCGTCGTCGTCGTACCCGACGGTCACCTCCTGGCGCTGCTGCCGCTCGTGCGCCGAGGAGATGAAGTGCTCCCGGCGGTCCTCGCTCCACTTGACCTCGTGGCGCAGCAGGCGCGCGGCCATCGGGATGAGCAGCTCCTCCGGCCACGGGTGCACGATCTTCACCCCGAACCCGCCGCCGACGTCGGGCGCGATGACCTCGACCAACTCCTGCGACAGCTGCAGCTTCGCCGCGATCGCCGCGCGCACGGACGTCGAGGCCTGGGTGCTGGTGTAGACCCGCAGCGAGGAGTCGGCGTCGTCCCAGCGCGCGTGCACGCCCTTGCCCTCCATCGGCATGGCCGCGCTGCGCTCGAAGTACTGGGTGAAGGACAGCACGTGCGGCGAGGCGGCCAGCGCCGGCTCCACGTCCCCGGTCTCCTGGTGGTGCCGGGCCGCGACGTTGTCCGGGACGTCGTCGTGGACGGCGTGCACCGCCTCGCGCGCGGCGTCCACGCCGACGACGACCGGCAGTTCCTCGTAGGTGACCGTGATCTTCCCGACGGCGTCCTCGGCGAGGTACCGGTCGGTGGCGACCACCATGACCACGGCCTCGCCGACGTGGTGGACGACGTCCTTGGCCAGCGGATAGCCCGTCCGCGGGTGGGTGAGCTGGGGGTGCGGGATGAGCACCGGCAGCGGCTCGGCCATCGGGCCGACGAGGTCCTCGTAGGTGTAGATCGCCAGCAGGCCCTCGACCTCCAGCGCGTCGGCGACGTCGATGTCGACGATCCGGGCGTGTGCGACCGGGCTGCGGACGAAGGCCGCGGCGTAGGCATGCGCGCCGATGTCGTCGAGGTAGCGGCCCTGGCCGACGATCAGCCGGGCGTCCTCGCGCCGGCGGACCGGCTCGCCGAACAGCTTGGTGGTCACGCGACCGCCCCCGTCGTCGCTCGCGGCGCCGGCAGTGGAGCACCGGTGCTCATCGGGTCGCCTGCTCGCGCATCGTCTCGGCGGCGTGCCGGCAGGCCTTCCTGATGTTGGCGTACCCGGTGCAGCGGCACAGGTTGCCACCGATCAGCTCGTCGACCTCGGCGTCGGTGATCTCCACCGACGGGTCGCGGGCGTCCAGGCCGGCGGCGATCGTGGTGAGGAAGCCCGGCGTGCAGAACCCGCACTGCAGCGCGTGGCACTCCCGGAAGGACTCCTGGATCGGGTGCAGCACCTGCCCGCCCTGGTGGTCCGGCCGCGACAGCCCCTCCACGGTGGTCACCTGGTGCCCGTCGACCTGCACGGCGAGCACCAGGCAGGAGCGGGTCGGCT
>JAOPVN010000085.1 GCA_025966175.1 Modestobacter sp.
GACGACGCCGTCCAGGCGCTGCTGCCCCGGACGCCGGCGGCCACGCCGGTCGACTGAGGGTTGGCCCGCCGCGGGCGCGGGCACGGCACCGCACATGACCGAGAGCCCATCCCGCACCCCGCGCACCCCCGAGCCCGCCGAGGGCGGGGACCCTCCTGGCCAGGAGGACGCCGGCCGCACCCCGCACCCCGACCAGCCGGCCGAGGGCGCGGACACCGACGAGGAGCCCGGCGTGGACCCCGAGACCCGGGTCACCGGGGTCTGAGCGTCAGGTCGGCGCCGGGTCGGTCGCGTCGTCGGCCGGCCCGGCCGGCTGTCCCCGTTCGTCGGTCTCCGGCTGCGGAGGCGGCCGGTCAGGCGCCGGACGTGGGCGGCGCGGCGGTGCCGTGGGGCGCCGCACGGAGGTCCGCCCGGGCTCGATCGGCATGACGCCTCCTCAGGGGATGGACGCCGGGACGGGCGTCGCGGCCGGGACGACCTCGGTTCCCCGCTTGCCCCAGCCGGCGCGCCGGCGCCGCACCGAGATCACCCGGCAGACCAGGTAGATCGCGAAGGAGATCGTGGTCACGAACGGGCTGATCGGGATCGAGCCGCCCAGCGCCAGCAGGATCCCACCGACCGCGGAGACGACCGCGAACACCGTGCTCAGCACCGGCGCCAGCACGGGGGACGCGGTGACCCGGAACGCCGCGGCGGCCGGGGTGACCAGCAGCGAGAGCACCAGCAGCGCGCCCACCACCTGGACGGCGAGGGAGACCGCCAGCCCGAGCAGGAGGGTGAAGGCCACCGAGAGCAGCCCGGCCGGCACGCCGCGCGCCGCAGCCACCTCGGGGTCGACGCTGGTGAACATCAGCGGGCGCCAGATGACCGCCATCCCGGCCAGCACGACCACCGAGACCCCGACCAGCCAGCCCAGCCGCACCGTGTCCACCGCGACGATCTGGCCGGTGAGCAGCCCGAACTTGTTGGCCGCCCGGCCCTCGTAGAGGGCGAGGAACAGCACGCCGAGGCCCAGGCCGAAGGGCATCAGGACGCCGATCACCGAGTTGCGGTCCCGGGCGCGCACCCCCAGCCCGCCGATGAGGGCCGCGGCCAGCACCGAGCCGACCACCGAGCCCAGCGCGACGCTGCCGCCCAGCAGCAGCGCGGCGGCCGCCCCGGCGAAGGACAGCTCGCTGATCCCGTGCACGGCGAACTGCATGTCGCGGACCTGCACGAAGACGCCGACCAGGCCGCCGACCACGCCCAGCAGCGCCGCGGCGATCAGCGAGTTGTGCACCAGCCCCAGCAGCGCGCCGTAGTCCTCGAAGTCGAAGAGCCCGTTCATCGGGCGGCACCCCCGCCGGGCTGGGCGGCGGTCTCCGGGGTCAGGTCGTGGTGGTGGCAGCCGCCCGGTTCGTCCGGCGTCCCCACGACCACGATCCGGCCGCGCACGGTGAGCACGTCCACCGGCGTCCGGTACAGCTCGCTGAGGGTCTCCGAGCTGAGCACCTCGCCGGGCGGACCGATCCGGTAGCTGCCGGCGGCGATGTAGAGGACCCGGTCGACGAGGTCGAGCACCGGGTTGATCTCGTGGGTGACGAAGACGACCGCGGTGTCGTGCTCCCGTCGGCGCCGGTCGATCATGTCCGCCACCGCCCGCTGGTGGCGCAGGTCCAACGACAGCAGGGGCTCGTCGCAGAGCAGCAGCGCGGGGTCGGTGGCCAGTGCCTGGGCGATCCGCACCCGCTGCTGCTCGCCACCGGAGAGCAGGCCGATGGGGGCGTCGGCGTAGCCGGTGGCCCCGACCGCGGCCAGTGCGTCGGCGATGCGCTGCCGTTCGTCGGCGGTCCGCCGCCGAACACCCCAGCGGTGCCCGTCGATGCCCAGGGCGACCAGGTCCCGGGCCCGCAGCGGGGTGGCGGCGTCCATCGACTTCTGCTGCGGCACGTACCCGACCCGGTCGCTGCCCCGCCCCGGGAGCCGGCCGCCGATCAACAACTGGCCGGCGGACAGCGGCTGCTGACCGAGCACCGCCTTGAGCAGGGTGGACTTGCCCGCGCCGTTGGGACCGAGGACGGCGAGGAACTCACCGGGCTGCAACTCCAGGTCCAGCCCGCTCCACAGCACCCGGTCGCCGAAGGACATGCCGGCGCCACGCAGGCTCAGCGCGGGGCCGGAGGGGGCGGTGCTCATCGTTTCCGAGAATCTCACGCGGAGAGGGCCGCGACGACCGCGTCGAGGTTCGCACCCATCCAGGAGAGGTAGTCCTCGCCGTCGGGCAGCGTCTCGGTCACCGGGACGACGGCCACCCCGGCGGCCCGGGCCGCCGCCAGCACCTTCTCGGTCTCCGGTCCACTGGTCTGCGCGTTGTAGACCAGCGCGCGCACCTGACCGGCGGAGAAGAGGTCCAGGGTCCGCCGCAGCACCGCGGGGGCGACGTCGCCACCCTCCTCGATCGCCGCGGAGAACTCCGTGGGCGTGAGGTCCTGCGCGCCGAGGGCGTCCAGCAGGTGACCGGGCACCGGCTCGGTGACGGCCACCCCGACGCCCTGGGTCGTCGCCCGCGCCGCCTCCTCCTGCGCGACCAGACCGGCGATGCCCTGCTCCAGCCGCGCAGCCGAGCCGGCGTAGTCGGCCGCACCGTCCGGGTCGATCCGGCTGAGGGCGTCGGCGACCTGTCCGGTCAGCTCGGACATCGCCGGGAGGTCGTACCAGACGTGCTCGTTGAAGTCGGCCGCCTCGGCGTCCAGGCCGGAGACCTCCACCGCGTTCAGCACGGTGGGGCGGGCGTCGGTGGCCGACAGCAGGGTGTCCATGAAGTCGTCGTAGCCCCCGCCGTTCTCGATCACCAGGTCGGCCTGGGAGACGGCGAGCTGGGTGCGGACGCTGGCCTCGTAGGAGTGCGGGTCGGCCGAGGGGTCGTCGATGACCGAGGTGACCTCGACCCGGTCCCCGCCGATGGTCTGCACCAGGTCGCCGTAGACGTTGGTGGAGGCCACGACCTGCACCCCGTCCGCGGCTGCGGCTGCGGCCGCGTCGGAGCCGCAGCCGGCGACAGCGGCGAGCGCGAGCGCGGACACCAGGGAGGAGGTGGCCAGCGCGGACGCACGGCGCGAGGGGGAGCGCATCGGTCCTCCGAGAACGGCGGGAATGAGAATGATTGTCAGTAGCGTATCGCTCGACCACCCCCTCCCGCCAACGCCCCCTGGCCCGCATGCACACCGTCACCAGCACCGCCGTGAGCGAGGTCTCACCCACTCGAAGGAGTTCACCTGGTCCAGGGCTGTTTTCCGGACAGTCACCAGGGGGAAGCTGGGGTTCATGCAGCAGGACGAGCACCGCGAGGGCCACATGGACGACGACAGCACCCACCGCCCCGAGGACACGGACACCCGCACCGAGCAGTCGCCGGTGATCCGACCGCTCGCCAACCCCCGACGAGTACGCCGGGCCTGACGTCCTCCTGACGGCTCCCCGAGGGGGCGTCAGGACCGTCCCAGGCGCACCACCGACACCCGCCGCCCCGGGGTTCTCCCTGCGTAACGGCAGGTCGCGCAGGGGGCCCGACACGTCGGCGTGCCGCGAACCGCTCCGTCACGGTTGTGCTGCACCATCGGCCCGTGACTGCCGCAGCCCTTCCCCTGCACACGACCGAGGACGGTTCCGTGCCGGCCCGTCGCTCCCGCGCGGAGCGGCAGGAGATCGTCCTGGACACCGCCGAGCGTCTCTTCTCGGCCCGCAGCTCCCGCAGTGTCGGCATGGACGAGCTGGTCCGCGAGACCGGCCTGGGCAAGATGACGGTCTACCGGCTCTTCAAGAGCAAGGACGACCTGGTCGGCGCCTACCTCTCCCGCAAGGCCGCCAGCGTGCTCGGCTTCATCGACGCCGACCTGCAGCGCCTGCAGGGTGACCCGCGCGCCGCGCTGCTCTCGGTGGTCGACGCCGTGGAGAAGGACGTCACCCGCACCGGCTTCCGCGGCTGCCCGTTCACCAACGTCAGCAGTGAGTACGACGATCCGCAGCACCCGGCCCGCAGCGCGGCCGCCGACTACAAGTACGAGCTGCACATGCGGCTGCTGGCGCTGGCCGGCGAGCTGGTGCCCGGGTACGCCGAGGACCTCGCCTCGCAGGTGCACCTGATCATCGACGGCATGTACCTGTCCGGCGGACTGCTGGGCCCCGACGGCCCCGCCTCGCACGGCCGCCAGCTCGCCGAGCGGCTCATCGACGCCGCGATCGCCGGCGCCCTCGCCTGAGGAAGGACCCCACTGCCCCCACCGCTCGCAGGCTCGCGGCGGGGCCCTGCAGCGGGGCCGGCGAGCGAGGCACCCGGGCCCACCGCAGGATGAGCCGGTGATCGACCGCTCCCGCCCCGACCTCGACGACGACACCGTGGCCGCTCTCGGCACGCTCTCCGAGTCCCTGGAGACCGTCGAGCAGGCCCGCGGCCTGCTGTACGGCTTCCACCAGCTCACCGGCAAGGCCGACCGCCTGCTCCAGGACGCGGTGCAGCAGTTCCGCGACGCCGGGCACGCCCAGCTCGCCGACGACCTCGAACGCGACCTCGTCGGCCGCAACGTGATCGCGGACCGGTGGACCTTCCAGATCGTCGAGGACTTCGACGCCAGCTACTGGTCGACCTTCCGCGCCTTCGACCAGCGCGCCCGCGACGAGCTCTCCGACGGCGACCGGCACGTGCTCGAGGCCCGGATGAAGCAGCGCGAGCGCACCGCGGGCCACCCCCGGCACGAGGCCGGCCCCGCACTCCAGGACTGAGCTCGCCGAGCGCCGGCGCACCGCGCAGACTCGGCAAGATGATGACTGCCGGGAAGAACCCACCGGACGACCGGGACGTCGGCCCCCTGGGCAGTGCCGTCTCCCCTCCCGCCGGGGACGACGACGCGGACGGGATGGCCGGCCCGGTCGTGCCCCCGCCGGAGACCGAGCCCGACGCACACGAGGACAGCACCCGCCGGGGACTGCGCCGGCTGCTGCACCGCGGCGACGACTGAGCCGACCTCACCCCGCCATTGCACGCCGTCCGCCTGTCATTGCACGCGCTCAACGCCTGCAGTGCACATGCGGCACGTGCACTGCGTACAGAACCCGTGCAACGCCGTCCGGAGCGCCCCCTGCGGGCGAGTCGGAGGGCGGGCGCTTGCTCCCGTTACCGGTGGGTAATAACGTTTGTTACTGGCGAGTACGAGCCCGCCTCCGACCGGCCCGAGCACGGGAGCACTGCCCCATGAGCCACTACACGGCGAACCTGCGCGACCTCGAGTTCAACCTGTTCGAGTTCCAGAGCACCAAGGACCGGTTCGGCACCGGCCCGTTCGAGCAGATGGACGCCGAGACCGCCCGCGGGGTGCTCGCGGAGGTCCGCCGGCTGGCCGAGGGCCCGCTCGCCGACTCCTTCGTCGACGCGGACCGCAATCCGCCGGTGTTCGACCCGGCGACGAACTCGGTGACGCTGCCCGAGTCGTTCAAGCGCTCCTACGAGGCACTGGCCGCCGGCGAGTGGTACCGGCTGGACCTGCCCGACGAGCTCGGTGGGTTCGGCGCCCCGGTCGCGCTGCGCTGGGCGGCCTACGAGATGGTGCTGGGCGCGAATCCGGCCGCCTTCATGTACGGCTCCGGCCCGACCTTCGGCGCCACGCTGCACGCGCTGGGCACCCCGGACCAGCAGCGACTGGCCGAGCTGATGATCGAGAAGGGCTGGGGCGCCACGATGGTGCTCACCGAGCCCGACGCCGGCTCCGACGTGGGCGCGGGCCGCACCAAGGCCGTGCAGCAGCCCGACGGCTCCTGGCACATCAGCGGCGTGAAGCGGTTCATCACCTCCGCCGAGCACGACCTCAGCGACAACATCATCCACCTGGTGCTGGCCCGCCCCGAG
>JAOPVN010000098.1 GCA_025966175.1 Modestobacter sp.
GGGCTTCCTGGTGGGGGCGCTGGGGTCGCTGCTCCTCATGGCCGTCGGGCGGGCCGGCTGGCGCACCCGGGTCGCGTTCGGCCCGCCACTGCTCGGCGGCGCCTACGTCGGACTCTGGCTCGCAGCACCCTTGTCTCTGCTGTGAGGCCCCTTTCAGGGGCCCGTCCTGAGATGGTGACGTGCTGGAACGGCCCTGGTCCAGAGGCTCGCCCCGAGCCCGCGGGGGACGGTGGACGGGGGCGCTGTCTCTGCTGTGGGGCCCCCTTTCGGGGGCCGGTCCTGAGATGGTGACGTGCTGGAACGGCCCTGGTCCAGAGGCTCGCCCCGAGCCCGCGAGGGGGGAGGAGGACCGGGGTCCTTCTAGAATCTCCGGCATGTTGCGCTGGCTGACCGCAGGTGAGTCGCACGGTCAACAGCTCACCGCCGTGCTGGAGGGTCTTCCGGCCGGGGTGCAGGTGCAGACCAGCGATGTCGACCTGCAGCTCACCCGCCGCCGGCTGGGGCACGGCCGCAGCGCGCGGATGAGCTTCGAGGAGGACGTCGTCACGCTCACCGGGGGCGTGCGGCACGGCGTCACCCAGGGCGGCCCGATCGCCGTCCAGATCGGCAACACCGAGTGGCCGAAGTGGCAGAGCGTCATGGCGGCCGACCCGGTCGACGCCGAGGTGCTCGCCGGCCAGGCCCGCAACGCCCCGCTCACCCGGCCCCGGCCCGGCCACGCCGACCTCGCCGGCATGCAGAAGTACGGGTTCGACGACGTCCGGCCGGTGCTCGAGCGGGCCAGCGCGCGGGAGACCGCCGCCCGGGTCGCGCTGGGCACCATGGCGCGGGCGTTCCTGCAGCAGGTGCTCGATGTGCGGGTGGTCAGCCACGTGGTGGCGATCGGCCCGGTCGTCGTCCCCGACGGTGTGCTCCCCGGCCCCGAGGACAACCCGGCCATCGACGAGGATCCGGTGCGCTGTGCCGACCCGGCCACCAGCGCGCTGATGGTCGCCGAGGTCGACGACGCCCGGAAGTCCGGGGACACCCTGGGCGGGGTGGTCGAGGTCGTCGTCCACGGCCTGCCACCGGGCCTGGGCAGCCACGTGCACTGGGACCGCCGGCTGGACTCCCGGCTCGCCGGGGCCCTCATGGGCGTGCAGTCGGTGAAGGCGGTCGAGGTCGGCGACGGCCTGGAGACGGCGCGCCGCCGCGGCTCGGTCGCCCACGACGAGATCGACGTCGCCGAGGGACAGCTGTCCCGGCGCACCGACCGGGCCGGCGGCATCGAGGGCGGGATGACCAACGGCGAGGTGCTGCGGGTACGCGCCGCGATGAAGCCGATCAGCACCGTGCCGCGCGCGCTGGCCACCATCGACACCGCCACCGGTGCGGCCGCCGTCGCGATCAACCAGCGCAGCGACGCCTGTGCCGTCCCCCGGGGCAGCGTGGTGATGGAGGCGATGGTCGCGCTGGTCCTGGCCGACGCCGTCCTGGAGAAGTTCGGCGGCGACTCGGTGGCCGAGACCCGGCGCAACGTGCAGGGCTACCTCGACGCGCTGCGCTACCGGTGAGCGGGCCGCTGCTCGTCGTCGTGGGCCCGCCGGGGTCGGGCAAGACGACGGTGGGGACGGCGGTCGCCGCTGCGCTGGGCGTGCCGTTCCGGGACACCGACGCCGACGTCGAGGCGCAGACCGGGACGACGATCGCCGACCTGTTCGTCCAGCAGGGTGAGCCGCACTTCCGGGCCCTGGAGGAGCGCGCCATCGCCCGCGCCCTGGCCGAGCACGAGGGCGTGCTGGCTCTCGGCGGCGGTGCGGTGACCAGCCCGGTGACCCGGGAGCTGCTCGTGGCCCACGGCGCGGCCGGCGGCACCGTCGTCTGGCTGGACGTCGACGTCGCCTCGGCCGCCAAGCGGGTGGGGCTCTCCCGGGCCCGGCCGCTGCTGGCGGTCAACCCGCGCGCCATGCTGCGCACCATGCTCGAGGCCCGCGCCCCGCTGTACGCCGAGGTGTCGACCGTGATCGTGTCCACGGCTGCCCGTCCGGTGCAGGACGTGGTGGCCGAGGTGCTGACCGCGGTCGGGTCGGTGGCCCCATGAGCGAGCCCTCGGGGGAACAGATGAGCACAGCTGCCCGCCGGATCACCGTGGCCGGAGACCGTCCCTACGACGTGCTGATCGGGCCCGGCGTGCAGGCGCGGCTTGGCCTGGTGCTCGACGGCACCGCCCGGGCCGCCGTCGTGCACAGCCGGTCGCTGGCCGCCGCGGCCGGTGCGGCGGTCGAGACGCTGCAGCAGTCGGGGGTTGCCGCCGAGGCGGTCGTCGTCCCCGACGGTGAGGCGGCCAAGACCGCTCAGGTCGCCGCCGAGGCGTGGGAGGAGTTCGGCCGGCTCGGGCTGACCCGCTCGGACGCCGTCGTCGGCATCGGCGGGGGAGCGGTCACCGACCTCGCGGGCTTCCTGGCCGCCACCTGGCTGCGCGGCGTGCGCGTCGTCCAGGTGCCGACCAGCCTGCTGGGCATGGTGGACGCCGCGGTCGGCGGGAAGACCGGCATCAACACCGCCGCCGGCAAGAACCTGGTGGGCGCCTTCCACCCGCCGTCCGCCGTCCTGGCCGACACCGACGCGCTGGCCGGGCTGCCGGAGCCGGAGTTCCGCTCCGGGCTGGCCGAGGTCGTCAAGTGCGGCTTCATCGCCGACGGGCGGGTCCTGGAGCTGCTCGAGGCCGACCCCACCGGCCGCGCCGACACCGCCGAGCTCATCGCCCGGGCGGTCCAGGTCAAGGCCGACGCGGTGGGGGAGGACCTCTACGACACCGGCCGCCGGGAGTTCCTCAACTACGGCCACACCCTGGCCCACGCCATCGAGCGGGTCGAGGACTTCGGCTGGCGGCACGGCGAGGCGGTCGCGGTCGGGCTGGTGTTCGCCGCCGAGCTGGCCGCGGCGGCCGGGCGGCTGAGCCGGCAGGACGCCGACCGGCACCGGGAGCTGATCGCGGCGATGGGCCTGCCGACCAGCTACCGCGGCGACTGGACGCGCCTGCAGTCGGTCATGCGGATCGACAAGAAGGCCCGCGGTGCGTCGCTGCGCTTCGTCGTCCTCGACGGCCTCGGCAACCCCACGATCCTCACCGATCCCGACCAGGCCTGGCTCGACGCCGCCTGGGCAGCAGTCTCAGCGGAGGCCGACGCATGACCATCCAGGTGCTCAACGGGGCCAACCTCGGCCGGCTCGGCAAGCGCGAGCCGGAGAAGTACGGGACGACGACCTACGTCGAGCTGGTGGAGCTCATCCAGAAGGCGGCCACCGAGCTCGGTCAGGAGGTCGTCGTCCGGCAGACCGACTCCGAGGCCGAGCTGCTCGGCTGGGTGTTCGAGGCGGCCGACGCCGGCGACGCGGTCGTGATCAACCCCGGTGGCTGGTCGCACACCTCCGTGGTGCTGCGGGACGCGCTCGCCGGGGTGCCGGGGCCGGTGGTCGAGGTGCACCTCACCAACATCCACGCCCGCGAGGAGTTCC
>JAOPVN010000139.1 GCA_025966175.1 Modestobacter sp.
CGCGGCCGCCGCCGTCGAGCACGCGGCCGGCACCGACCGGCTGGACGCGATCGTCCCGATGATCACCTGGAACGACCTGGCCTACTCCCTGGACCCGGACAACAGCGCCCCGGCCGGCGGCTCGGCGACCTCCCCCCGGACCGGGGTCTTCAAGTACCAGTGGGCCGCGCTGTTCACCACCGTCGGCGTCGCCGACGGCGTGCAGGACCTGCAGGCCCTGGCCGACCCCGCCCGGCTGCGCACCTTCGTGGACGACAACTGCGGGAACTTCGACCCGCGGGTCTGCACGGCCCTGCTGGAGGTGGCCGCCCAGGGGCACCCGAGCGCGGCGTCGCTGGAGTTCCTGCGCTCGGTCTCGGTCGCGAGCTACCTGTCCGACGTGCGGGTGCCGACCCTCCTCGCCCAGGGGCAGGCCGACACGCTGTTCAACCTGCAGGAGTCGGTCGCGACCTACCGGGGGCTGCGGGCCCAGGGCACCCCGGTGTCGCTGATGTGGCAGTCCTGGGGGCACAGCGACCAGGAGCCGGTCGCCGGCGAGCTGGACCTCCGTCATCCGGAGGCGTCGTTCCAGGGCGGGCAGGTGCTGGCCTGGCTGGACGCCTACGTGCGGGGCTCCGGCCGGCCGCCGGCCAGCACGTTCTCCTACTTCCGGGACTGGGTGCACGCGGCCACCGGCGATGCGGCGCGGGCCTACGCGACGACGCCGTCCTACCCCGTGGGCCGGGAGCGGACCCTGCACCTGTCCGGTGGTGGCCCGGCGGGTGGCGCCCTGGTCGCCGACGGCGCGGCCGTCGTCCCGGGGGTCAGCAGCTACAGCAGCGTGGCCCCGGTGGGGCCGAACCACACCGAGACCTCCTACCTCGACCAGACCGGTCCGGTGACCGACCCGCCGGGCACGGCCGTCCGGTTCAGCACGCCGCCGCTGACCGCACCGCTGGACGTCGTCGGCTCACCGCGGCTCACCGTCACCCTGGACGCGCCCAGCGTGCAGGCCACCCAGGCGGCCGGCCCCGGCGGGCAGCTGGTGCTCTACGCGAAGGTCTACGACGTCGGCCCGGACGGCACCGTCGAGCTGCCGCACCGGCTGATCAGCCCGGTCCGGGTCACCGACGTGACCACGCCGGTCACCGTCGAGCTGCCGGCGATCGTGCACCGGTTCGCGGCGGGACACCGGCTCGCGGTCGTGCTCTCCGGCGGGGACCTGGCCTACCGGGGGGCGACGCTCCCCCAGCCGGTCACCGTGCGCACGGGCGGGGTGCCCGGCCAGCTGACCCTGCCGGTCACCGGCTGAGCGGGCTCACCCGGCGTCGGCCCCCACGTGGTCGCGGACCCAGCTGACGATGTCCTCGGTGCTCGCCCCGGGGGTGAACACCCGGGCGACACCGAGCCGGGACAGCTCGGGCAGGTCGTCGTCCGGGATGATCCCGCCCCCGAAGACCACCACGTCGTCGATCCCCCGCTCGCGCAGCAGCTCGGCGAGCCGGGCGAACAGGGTCATGTGCGCGCCGGAGAGGATCGAGAGGCCGACGGCGTCGGCGTCCTCCTGGACGACGGTCTCCACGATCTGCTCGGGCGTCTGGTGCAGGCCGGTGTAGACGACCTCCATGCCGGCGTCGCGTAGCGCGCGGGCCACCACCTTGGCGCCGCGGTCGTGCCCGTCGAGCCCGGGCTTGGCGATCACGACACGGATGCGTTCGGCTGCCACGACGCCGACTCTAGGGGCCGGGGCGTGGCGCGGGTCACGACCCGGCGGGCGAGCCGCCGGTGCCGCCGCCCCGCCACCGCCAGGCCAGCAGGGTGAGCGCGGTGGAGGCCAGGCCGAGCACGAGCAGCCCGGCACCGGGCACGGTCCAGTCGACGTCGGAGCTGTGGACGGCGTCGCGCACGCCGGTCAGCGCGGTCGCCAGCAGGAAGACGGTCATCCCGAGCAGCCCGCCGACCGCACCCAGCCGGGGCCGCAGCGACGGCGCGGTGACCGCGCACAGCAGCAGCGCACCGGCCAGCAGGAGGCCACCGAGCAGCGCGAGCCCGGGCCGCTCCAGCAGCGCCTGCGGCCCCTCCTCGGTCACCACGGTCTCCAGACCGGTCGTCGGGTCGACGACCACCCGGTCGGGCACGTCGGCGGCCGGCAGGGCCAGACAGAGCGTGGCGAACACGCCGAGGACGACGGCGGCGCCGGCCAGCGCGGGCCGCAGTGGATCGAGTGACCCACCGTCCTCCATGACGGTGCGCCCCCAGGCGACGAGGGCCAGCAGTCCCGCCACGATGGTCAGGGACAGCGCGACCACCCCGAGCACCCAGCCCGCACCGATCTCGACCGAGCTGGTGATGACCCGTTCCCCGGCCAGCACCTCCACCGCCGGCCGGGTCGTCGACCCGTGCCCCTGGTAGAGCTCGATGAGCAGCTGACCGACGGCGAACGCCGCCGTGACCGCCGCGAACGCCAGGCCCAGCCGCGGGACCCGGCCCAGCGCGAGCCCCGCGCCCACCGCGATCGCGGCCACCGGCGCCACCAGGGCGACCAGGGCGTCGACCGGACCGGTCACCGGGCCGACGGCGGCGCCGCCCACCACCAGGTAGGTCGGGAAGACGGCGACCGCACCGACCAGGCCGGCGAGCACCAGCAGCACGCCGGCGGCCCGGGCGAGGACGGGCACCGTGCCGACGACCAGCGTGTCCACGGGCGGGGCGGACGGCGTTCCCGGCGTGCGCGCGCCACTCCGCCGAGCAGCGCCCTTCCCGCCGGCTGCCGTCCCGGTCGCGCGGGGCACACCACGGGCACCGGACGCCGGACCTCCTGCCTTGCCGGGGCGGGCGGGCACACGGTCACGGGCGGGCACAGGTCCCCTCCTCGGAGTCGTCGTCTGGTCGTGGGGGCGTGTCATGTGTCCGGTGTGTGACGTTCAGCACACCAGGGCATTAACGTCCCGGTCCCGAGCACACCAGGTTCTCGGCTACAGCCCGGCGCGGTGCCGCGGCGGACAGGAGGGAGACCGGCGTGCACACCACCGAACTGCCCTCCACTCCAGCGTGGCACGCCCCGGCTGCCCAGGCGGGGAGCGACGTCCCGTCGCCGCTCCGCGCCACGGTCCGCGGCCTGCGGTCGCTGGTGTTCCCGGTCGCGGTGGCCGGCGGCCTGACCGAGCTGGCCTGGGTGGGCGCGCACGCCCTCCTCTACCCCTTGGGAACCCGCACCGAACAGCTGCGGCCGGACGGCCGCTTCCGGCCGGGCCCGCAGCCGCCCGCGGTCCGCGCGCTGTTCGCCGACGACCCGCTGGCCGCCCACATCCCGGTGGTGCTGGTGCACGGGCTGGTCGACAACCGCTCGGTGTTCACGGTGATGCGGCGGGCGCTGCGGCGCCGCGGCTTCGCCCAGGTGTGCACCTGGAACTACAGCCCGCTGCAGCGGGACGTGGAGAGCGCCGCGGAGGCGCTGGGCGAGCACATCGAGCGGATCTGCCGGGAGACCGGCCACGAGCGCGTGCACGTGGTCGGCCACAGCCTCGGCGGACTGGTGGCCCGGTACCTGGTGCAACGGCTCGGCGGTGACCGCCGGGTCGAGTCGTTGGTGACGCTCGGTACGCCGCACGGCGGCACCCGGTGGGCCCACGTGCTCCCCACCCCGCTGGTCCGCCAGCTCCGCCCCGGCTCCCCGCTGATCCGCGAGCTGGCGGAGTCCGTCCCGGCGTGCCGGACCACGATCACCGCCATCTACAGCGACCTGGACCAGATGGTCGTGCCCTCCACGGCCGGCCGGTGCGACCACCCCGACCTGCAGGTCCGGAACGTGCTGTTCCGCGGGGTCGGCCACATGTCGCTGCCGATCCACCGCGGTGTCGTCGACGAGGTGGCGGCCACCCTGGCCGGGCACCGCCGCGGGGCTGGGCACCCGCCCGCCGCGGCTGCCTGAGCGACACCGAGAGCCCTCGCCGAACACATCCGTCACCCCTTTTCCAGCGGGTGTCGCTACTCACCGCATTCGAGTGCGACACGTGCGGTCAGGTGGTTGAACCAGGTACGACGCCTGGTTAGCGTCCCGAATGACACCGATGAGATTTGTCGCTGTGTCGACCGACTGCTCTGCGCACCCGCCGCCTCCAGTGGCCGGCGAGTGTCCGTCAGACCCCACGGCTCCCCCCGTGGTGTTGCGCCCGGAAGGTGCCCGTTGTCCCGTCTCCGTGAGCTCGTGGGCCGTACGCGGTCCGAGGACGGCCTCGATGCCGACCTCGCCGCCACCCCCGCGACCACCGACTGGTCGGCGGAGCCGGACGGCGACTGGGACTGGGACGCCGAGTGGGCGGCCACCCAGGAGGGCGCAGCCGGTGACGAGTCCGAGGGCGAGTCCGAGGGCGAGTCCGGTGACGAGTCCGAGGACGACGGCCCGCAGGACGGTCCGGACGACGAGTCCGGCGAGGCCCGCTCCGCACGCCGCCGGCCGCGGCCCCGGCTGGCCACGACGGTCCGCCGGCCGCG
>JAOPVN010000150.1 GCA_025966175.1 Modestobacter sp.
CGTTCCACGCCTCGGCGTCGATCCGGAACACCGAGTACGAGGTGAGGACGACGTGCGCACCGGCCACCAGGCCGGCCAGCGACGTCCCCCGCTTCCGCTCGGTGTCCCCCACCGTGACCACCCGCAGCCCGGGCGCGAAGCGCGCCGCTTCCCGCGCCCAGGTGGACATCACGCTGGTCGGCGCCACCACCAGCACCGGTGCTGCGTCCAGCTCCCCGGCCTCGTGCGCCCGGCAGAGCAGGGCGAGGGTCTGCAGCGTCTTGCCCAGACCCATGTCGTCGGCCAGCACCCCGCCCAGCCGGTGATCCCACAGGAACGACAGCCAGCCGTAGCCCTCCCGCTGGTAGGGCCGCAGCTCGGCGGTCAGCCCGGCCGGCACCGGCGGGGGCTCGGCGTGCTCGGCGTCGATCAGCCCACGGACCTCGCGGGTCCAGCGCTCGCTCTGCTCCTCGACCACCCCGAGCCCCAGCAGCTGCTCCCACAGCCCGGCCTGGAAACGGCTGACCTTCACCCCGTCGCCGGGCACGTCCTGTAGCGCCCGGGCCTCCTCGATCAGCAGCCGCAGCTGCTCGAACTCCGGGCGCTGCAGGGAGAACCAGGTGCCGCTGAGCAGCACCAGCCGGGTACGCCCGGCGGCGAGCGCCGAGAAGAGCGTGCTGAACGGCACCAGCTGGCCGTCCATGGTCACGGTGACCCCGAGGTCGAACCAGTCGGACTCCCGGCTGTCCCGCGCGGTGAAGCGGATCTGCGGCGCCGAGGTGGTCTGCCGGTAGGCCGTGGGGGTGCCCACGACCGTGACCTCGACGTCGGGGTCGGCGTGCAGTGCGGGGAGCACCTCGGTGGTGAACTCCAGCGCCTCCATGCCGGTCAGCTCCGTGGTCGCCGCCAGCCGGCGCTCGGGGGTCCACAGCTCGGACAGCCCGCCGACCGGCCCGGGCAGCGCCTCGACCAGCAGCTGCTCGGCGGCCAGGTCGCGGCCGGCGCCCGGGGCGACCACCTCGTCCGCGCCGGCCGGGGGGAACGACCGGTCCGGGCCGTAGCGCATCTCCCAGGCCACGCGGACCGTCGCGTCGCCGGGGTAGCGGACCTCGGCGGCCAGCCGGGGCGTGAGGACGTCGGGCAGGTCCACCGAGCCGTCGGCCGAGATCACCGGCACCGCCTGCCGCAGCCCCGGGTACCAGTCGCGCAGGAACCGGTCGACGTCGCCGGCCGGGATGCCGATGGCCCTGCCGCGCGCCACCAGACCGGCCAGCGCCGGCGGCACCGGGTGCTCGAGGCGGGCCAGCACCAGCCCCGGCGTGCCGGTGCCTCTCTCATCCGTGCCCAGCTCGGCACTGCGCGGCCCGTCCACGGTGACCCCGTGCGGAGGCACGCCGAGAAAGGAGAGCCCACCGGGGTCGACCGCGCGGCCGTCGACCCGGAGCACGGCGTGCAGCTCGGTGCGGTCGCCGTCGCGGCGGAGGTCGACGGCCACGTCCGCGTCGCCCTCGGCGAGCACCACCGGCCGGGGAGAACGGTCGGCGGTCAGCAGCTGGACGCCGTCGGCGATCGCCTCTGCGAGCAGCCGCCACAGCCCCGGGCCGAACTCGTGCAGGTACACGTCGACCGGGGCGTACGAGTAGTACTGGTTGCGCGCCGCCTGATGGGTGGCGTGCAGCGCACGCATCGCCGCCAGGTGCGCCGGGTCCCAGCCGGCCCGGCTGTTGTCGTACTGCAGCTGCCGCCAGGACACCCCGGTGCGCACCCACTGCCCCCGTCGGCCGAGGGTCACCGGCCGCAGCCGCACCAGCCGTTGCCGGGCTCCCGGCGCGCCGATCGAGGCGCGCCCTCGCCCGGGCTCGGGGTCGACCAGCTCGAACTGCAGCCCGATCGGCACCGTGGCGCGCGGCGCACCGTCGGAGGCCGCGGCCACCAGCTCCTCGAGCTGCTGTTCCCAGCTGCGGGTGGCCCCCTGCCCCTGCCGCGGGCCGTCCGGTGATGCCTGGATGACCGGGCGCAGGGAGAGCAGGACGGCCACGGCGTGCTTGCAGTCGTCGCCCACCGGGCACGTGCACGCTCCGGCCCAGCCCACCCGGCCGCCGTCGGTGCGCACGACGGTCGTCCGGTAGGGCACGGGCGCGCCGCCTTGGACCAGCCCGGTGAGCCGCCGGGCATCGTCGGCCTGCCGGACGTCGAGGACGCCGCGGGTGACGTAGGCCCGGGCGCGGTCGAGCACCTCCGGCCCGACGGCGTCCCGCAATGCCGCGTCGGTGACCATCTCCCGCCAGTCGCCGAGCACCGGCCCAGGCTACGGCCGGGCACCGACAGGGCGGCCCGGTCGCGGGAGCGCGCCCCGCAGGGCCAGGATCGACCCATGAGCTCTGACCGCGCCGGACAGCCCGCCCGGCCCAGCGACCTGGTCGACGTCCCGCACCTGCTCACCGCCTATTACACGGTGGAGCCCGATCCCACCGACCCGGCGCAGCAGGTCGTCTTCGGCACCTCCGGGCACCGCGGTTCCTCGCTGGACGGCGCGTTCAACGAGGCGCACATCCTCGCCACCACCCAGGCCATCTGCGAATACCGCGCCGGCCAGGGCTACGACGGCCCGCTGTTCGTCGGCCGGGACACCCACGGGCTGAGCGAGCCGGCGTGGGCCAGCGCGCTGGAGGTGCTCGCGGCCAACGACGTCACCGTGCTGGTGGACTCCGCCGACGGGTACACGCCCACCCCGGCGGTGAGCCACGCGATCCTCACCGCCAACCGCGGCAAGACCCGTGGGCTGGCCGACGGCGTCGTCGTCACCCCCTCGCACAACCCGCCCCGCGACGGTGGTTTCAAGTACAACCCGCCCAGTGGTGGCCCGGCCGACACCGATGCCACCGGCTGGATCGCGCGGCGGGCCAACGAGCTGCTGGCCACCGGCCTGGACGGGGTGCGACGGGTGCCGTTCGCCCGAGCCCGGGCCACCGCGCAGCCCTACGACTTCCTCGGCAGCTACGTCGACGACCTGCCGAACGTCCTGGACCTCGCCGCGGTGAAGGCCGCCGGCGTGCACATCGGCGCAGACCCGCTCGGCGGCGCCAGCGTCGGCTACTGGGGCGAGATCGCCGACCGGCACGGCCTCGACCTCACCGTGGTGAACCCGCTGGTCGACCCCACCTGGCGGTTCATGACGCTGGACTGGGACGGCAAGATCCGGATGGACTGCTCGTCGCCGTCGGCGATGGCCTCGCTCATCCGCCGCAAGGACGAGTTCGCGATCGCCACGGGCAACGACGCCGACGCCGACCGGCACGGCATCGTCACCCCTGACGGCGGCCTGATGAACCCCAACCACTTCCTCGCCGTCGCGATCTCCTACCTGTTCACCCACCGCCCCGAGTGGGGCGCGGACACCGCCGTCGGCAAGACGCTGGTCTCCTCCTCGCTGATCGACCGGGTGGTGGCCGACCTCGGCCGGAAGCTGGTCGAGGTGCCGGTCGGCTTCAAGTGGTTCGTGCCCGGGCTGCTGGACGGGTCGGTCGGCTTCGGTGGTGAGGAGTCGGCCGGGGCGTCGTTCCTGCGCCGGGATGGAGGGGTGTGGACGACGGACAAGGACGGCATCCTGCTCGCCCTGCTGGCCAGTGAGATCCAGGCGGTCACCGGGTCCTCGCCGTCCCAGCTGCATGCGTCGCTGACGGAACGCTTCGGGTCCTCCGCCTACGCCCGGATCGATGCTGCCGCGACCCGCGAGGAGAAGGCGAAGCTCGGGAAGCTGTCGCCCGAGGCGGTCACCGCCACCGAGCTGGCCGGTGAGCCGATCACCGCGAAGCTGACGACGGCGCCCGGCAACGGCGCCGCGATCGGCGGGCTGAAGGTCACCACCGAGAACGCCTGGTTCGCCGCCAGGCCCTCCGGCACCGAGGACGTCTACAAGGTCTACGCGGAGTCCTTCCGCGGCCCCGAGCACCTCGCCCAGGTGCAGGAGGAGGCGAAGGCGGTCGTCAGCGCGGCCCTCGCCTCCTGACCCCTTCTTCGCCAAAATGGCCATTTTGGCGGTTCAGACCGCACTCAGGGCCGCTCGGACGCGTACGACGACGCCGTCCAGGTCGCGGAGGTCGCTGGCGCTGACCCGGATGATCCGCCAGCCGGCGGCGACCAGACCCGCGTACCGCTCGTCGTCGAGCACGATCTGCGGGCCCTCGAAGTGGTGGGCGCCCTCGTACTCCAACGCGAGCTTCGCCTCGGGCCAGCCGAGGTCGAGGCGGCGGCACCGGCCCCCGACGACCACCTCGAACTGCGGAACGGGACAGAACCCGGCCAGGACCAGAGCGACCCGGACACGGGACTCCGGCGCCGATTCGGCCCGCGGGTCGACGAGCGGGACGGCCCGCCGGACCTTGGTGACACCCCATCGGCCGGCACCGCGATCGGCCATCTCGGTCAGCTCGGTGAGGGTCACGCTCCTCGCCCGCACCATGGCATCCAGCGCCGCCACCGCGGTGCCCAGCGGCTCGAGCGCGGCGACGTCCCACGCGGTCCGGCGGCCCGAGGTTATCGGGACGCCGTCGACCACCATGACCTCATCCGGACGCAGCTGGGTCCGGTGCACGCGCACTCCCCGGGGGCCCTTCCACTCGGCGTCCGACGGCCGGAGCACCGTCACCGGGTCATGGGGGCCGGCGAAGGGCGCGCCGTGCCACGCCGCTGCGGAGTGACCGCCGACAGCTGCACCTCGGGGCAGCAGCAGCGCCACTCCCCGGCACCGCAGCCGGTGGTCCAGCTCCAGCGCCGGGTCGGCGTACACGCCCTGGACCAGTCGCCGGTAGCCCAGGCTGCGCAGCTGCGCACGGCTCAGCCGGCCCTCGGCGATGGCGTGGCTGCCGAGGAAGACCCCGGTGAGGTGCTGATCGCGTGGCGGGGGGTGCGTCGGTCAGCTCACGTCGTCGTCCACCCAGTCCAGGCTCTTGGTGACCGCCTTCTGCCAGTTGCGGTAGTACCGCTCCCGCTCCTGCTCCGGCATGGTCGGCTCCCACCGCTTGTCCTCGGCCCACTTCGCGGTCAGCTCGTCCAGGTCGGACCAGAACCCGACGGCCAGGCCCGCCGCGTAGGCCGCGCCGAGCGCCGTCGTCTCGGCGATCTTCGGCCGGATCACCGGGACGTCGAGGATGTCGGCCTGGAACTGCATGAGCAGCTCGTTGCCGACCATGCCGCCGTCGACCCGCAGCTCGGTGAGGTCGACCCCGGAGTCGGCGTTCATCGCGTCGAGCACCTCGCGGGTCTGGTAGGCGGTCGCCTCCAGCACCGCGCGGGCCAGGTGGCCCTTGTTGACGAACCGGGTCAGCCCGACGACGGCACCGCGGGCGTCGGAGCGCCAGTGGGGGGCGAAGAGCCCGGAGAAGGCCGGCACGAAGTAGGCGCCGCCGTTGTCGTCGACCGAGCGGGCCAGGTCCTCGATCTCCGGTGCGCTCTTGATCATGCCGAGGTTGTCCCGGACCCACTGGACGAGCGAGCCGGTGACCGCGATCGACCCCTCGAGCGCGTAGACCGGCTTGCCCTCGCCCAGCTGGTAGCACAGGGTCGTGAGCAGGCCGTTCTTCGACGGGACGGCCTCTTCGCCGGTGTTGAGCAGCATGAAGTTGCCGGTGCCGTAGGTGTTCTTGGCCATGCCCTTGGTGAAGCAGACCTGGCCGAAGGTGGCCGCCTGCTGGTCACCCAGCGAGCCGGCGATCGGTACCCCGGCGAGGAAGCCGGCCTTGCGCCCGACCCCGTACTCCTCGGAGTTGGAGCGGATCTCCGGCAGCATCGAGACCGGGATCTTCATCTCCTCGGCGATCGAGTGGTCCCAGGCCAGGGTCCGGTAGTCCATCAGCATCGTGCGGGAGGCGTTGGAGACGTCGGTGAGGTGCTTCCCACCGTCCGTGCCGCCGGTCAGGTTCCAGATCAGCCAGGAGTCGATGGTGCCCATCAGCAGCTCACCGCGCTCGGCGGCCTCCCGGGCGCCGTCGACGTTGTCCAGGATCCAGCGGACCTTCGGCCCGGCGAAGTAAGTGGCCAGGGGCAGGCCGACCTTGTCCTTGTACCGGTCGCCGCCCCCGCCGAGGGCGCCGAGCTCGGCGACGATCGCCGACGTGCGGGTGTCCTGCCAGACGATCGCGTTGTAGACCGGCTGCCCGGTGTTCCGGTCCCACACCACCGTGGTCTCGCGCTGGTTGGTGATGCCGACGGCGACGATGTCCCCGGTGCTCACGTTGCCCCGGGCCAGGGCCTGGCCCACGACCTCGCGGGTGTTGGCCCAGATCTCCATCGGGTCGTGCTCGACCCAGCCGGCCCGCGGGAAGATCTGCTCGTGCTCCTTCTGCCCGACCGAGACCACCGCCCCGTCGTGGTCGAAGAGCATGCAACGGGTGCTCGTGGTGCCCTGGTCGATGGCTGCGACGTACTGGGACATGGTGCGTTCCTCTCGGGTTGGTGCGGTCAGAGGGAGACGTGTGAGAAGGCGCCGGCGAGCACGGCGCCGGCGAGCGGGCCGGCGACCGGGACCCAGGCGTAGCGCCAGTTGCTGTCGCCCTTGCCGCGGATCGGAAGGACGGCGTGGGCGATACGGGGGCCGAGGTCGCGGGCGGGGTTGATCGCGTAGCCGGTGGGTCCGCCCAGCGAGGCGCCGATGGCGACGACGAGCAGGGCGACGGCGAGCGGGCCGATCTCGCTGGGGGTGTCCCCGAACCGCAGGATGATGTAGATCAGCACGAAGGTCCCGATGACCTCGGTGACCAGGTTGTCCACGGTGCTGGCGATGGCCGGCCCGGTGGCGAAGGTGCCCAGTGCGGCACCGGGCTGGTGCGGCTCGTCGTAGTGCTTGCGATAGGCCGCCCAGGCCAGGACGGCGCCGAGGAAGGCACCGGTCAGTTCCCCTGCGAAGTAGACCAGCGTGCTGCCGAGGGTGATGGCGACGCCGGGGGCGTACTCGTCCGCGCCGCTGACCCACAGGCCGACCGTCACGGCCGGGTTCAGGTGGGCTCCCGACGAGGCCGCGGCGTAGACACCGGCGAAGACCGCCAGCCCCCAGCCGAAGCAGATCAGCAGCCAGTTGGGCCCGTTGCCGTACGACTTGTTCAGCGAGATGTTCGCGACGACGCCGACCCCGAGCAGGATCAGGATGGCGGTGCCGGTGACTTCGCTGCCGAAGACGGTCCAGAGACCGATGTTCTCCACGTGTGGGGTGCTCCTCGAAGTGGGCCCGCTGCACTGCGGGCCGTGGATGAGACCGGTCGGGGCCCGCTGTGGCGGCGGTCACGGCC
Source organism: Modestobacter sp. (assembly GCA_025966175.1). Lineage (GTDB taxonomy): Bacteria > Actinomycetota > Actinomycetes > Mycobacteriales > Geodermatophilaceae > Modestobacter. The sequence goes on from JAOPVN010000150.1 coordinate 7,263, forward strand.
GGCCCCGTCGTGCGGACGGTAGGAGTCCGGGTGTGAGCCGGACAACACGCCGGGTGCGACATCGTCGGACAGGGGGGCGGGCGCTCGCGGGAGCAGCCCTCAGGGGGCTCCCCAGGCGATGCTCAGCTCCACCGCTCGTTCCCACTTCGGGTACTCGTCGGTCAGCGCGCTGGCCCGGGCCGGGGAGGGCGACCACTGGGCGGCCCGGTGCCAGTTGCGCCGCAGCGCTTCGACGTCGGACCACACGCCCACCGCCAGCCCGGCGGCGTAGGCAGCGCCGAGCGAGACGGTCTCCCCCACCATCGGGCGCACCACGGGGGTGTCCAGCGCGTCGGCGATGAACTGCATGAGCAGGTTGTTCGTCGTCATCCCGCCGTCGACGCGCAGCGACGGCAGGGACAGCCCGGAGTCGGCGGCCATCGCCTGGACGACGTCGCGGGTCTGCCACCCGGTGGCCTCCAGCACCGCGCGGGCCAGGTGCCCCTTGGTGACGTAGGAGGTCAGCCCGGCGACCAGGCCGCGGGCCTCCCCCCGCCAGTGCGGGGCCAGCAGCCCGGAGAACGCGGGGACGACGTAGCACCCGCCGTTGTCGGTGACGGTGCGCGCCAGCGTCTCCACCTCGGCGGCCGACCCGATCAGCCCCAGCCCGTCGCGCAGCCACTGGACCAGGGCCCCGGCGACGGCGACCGAGCCCTCCAGCGCGTAGTGCACCGGCTCTCCGGCCAGCTGGTAGGCCACCGTGCTGATCGAGCCCGAGCGGGTGTGCACCAGCTCGGTGCCGGTGTTCTGCAGCAGGAAGCTGCCGGTGCCGTAGGTGCACTTGGCCTCGCCGGGGGCGAAGCAGGCCTGCCCGAACAGCGCCGCCTGCTGGTCGCCCAGCGCGCCGGCGATCGGCAGCGCGGGCGACAGCGCGGTGGCGACGCCGAGCACCCCGATCGAGGGCCGGATCTCGGGCAGCATCGCCGCCGGGATGCCGAAGAAGGCGAGCAGGTCGGGGTCCCACCGGCAGGTGCGCACGTCCATGAGCAGCGTGCGGCTGGCGTTGGTGACGTCGGTGACGTGCACCCCGCCGTCCGGTCCCCCGCCGTCCGGTCCCCCGGTGAGGTTCCAGATCAGCCAGGTCTCCATCGTGCCGAACAGCAGCTCACCGCGTTCGGCCCGCTCCCGGGCGCGCGGCACGTGGTCGAGGATCCAGCGCAGCCGCGGCCCGGAGAAGTAGCCGGCGATCGCCATCCCGCTGCGCTCCTCGACCAGTCCGGCGTCGGGTCGGGCGGCGAGCTCGCGGACCAGGTCCGCGGTGCGGGTGTCCTGCCACACCAGCGCGCGGAGCACCGGCCGGCCGGTGGTCCGATCCCACACGACGGTGGTCTCGCGCTGGTTGGCGATGCCCAGCGCCACGACGTCGCCCCGGCCCGAGACGTCGTTCAGCACCTGCGCGGCGGTCCGCTGGGTGTTCGCCCAGATCTCCATCGGGTCGTGCTCGACCCAGCCGGGGCGCGGGAAGTACTGGCGGTGCTCCCGCTGGCGGACGGCGACCATGCGGCCGCCCCGGTCGAAGACGAGGGAGCGGGTCGACGTCGTCCCCTGGTCGACCGCCAGCACGTACCGGTCAGCCACCGGCGTGCCCGAGCTCGCGGGACACCGAGTGCGCGGCGTCGGTGACCATGGCCAGCACCGGGCTGCGCGGCACGCCGCGGGTGTCGAAGAGCGCGCCCTGCGGACCGCTCACGCCCAGCGCCGCGACCACCAGGCCGCCCGCGCCGCGGACC
>JAOPVN010000170.1 GCA_025966175.1 Modestobacter sp.
CCCGACCCCGACGCCGCCCCCGACCCCGACCCCGACCCCGACCCCGCCTCCGTCTCCGGCCCCCGCGCCGCCTCCGGCCCCGACCCCGACTCCCACGCCCGCCGAGACCGCGACGACCGTCGCGCCCGCGCCGACCGTCGCGCCCGCGCCGACCACACCGACGCCCACGCTCACTGCGACGTCCACGCCCACCGAGACGCCGGCCCTGACCCCGACGGCGTCGCAGCCCGCGCCCAGCGCCTGATCGGCCGGCCGCGCCGGCGATCCGACCGACTCGGCCGTGCTCGTCCCGAGCCTGCCGGGGACGGCGGCGCGGTCGTGTCACGCTGACGGCGTGCCCGAGCGGACCCGCCTGACGTGAGCGGCGCCGTGTTCCCCCTGGTGCTGGCAGCCGTGCTGGGTGCGGTGACCGGCCGGGTGATCGACTCGCTGGCCGTCGTCGCCCCGCGTCGCACCGGGGCAGAAGCGGGCCGGCCGGCCCTCCGCACGAGCCTGCGGGACCGGACCCTCGGTGCACCCTGGCCCGAAGTGACCGGCGCGCTGTCGGCCGCCGCGGTCACCCTCCGGTTCGGCTGGTCGCCCCAGCTGCCCGCCTGGCTGTGGTTCGTGGCGGTCGGCCTGCTGCTTGCCGTCGTCGACCTGCGGACGATGCTGCTGCCCAACCGCGTGCTGCTGCCGGGGCTGGTGGGTGGGCTGGTGCTCCTGGCTGCCGCGGCGGCGGCCGACGGCAGCTGGCCGGCACTCGGCCGGGCCGTGCTGGCCGGGGGAGGGGCGTTCGCCGTCCTGCTGGCACTGGCGCTGGTCGCCCCCACCGGGATGGGGATGGGCGACGTCAAGCTGGCCGGCCTGCTCGGCCTGTACCTCGGCTGGCTGGGGTGGCCCGTGGTCCTCACCGGGCTGTTCCTCGGGTTCTTCCTGCAAGCGGTCATCGGCGTGGCCCTGCTCGTCGCGCGCCGGGCCGGACGGCGCACCGAGCTGCCGTTCGGCCCGGCCCTGCTCGGCGGCGCCCTGCTCGCCGCCCTGGTCTCCGCCGGCTGGGCGTTCCCGCTCACCTGATCGGTTCCGTTCACCCCTCCGGGTGACGTCGTCCCCGTGGGTGTGCACAACGGGTTGTGCAACGTCGAAACAACAGGAGAAGACCGCGACCCGGGTCACCCGACCCGACCATGGTGACGGTCGGATTCTCAGGAGTTCTCGTGGTCACGCTGTTCCAGACCCTGCACACCCTGTCCTACGTCGTCGTCGACCGGCTGAAGACGGTCAAGGAGGAGAAGGGCGCCTCCGCGATCGAGTACGCGATCCTCGTCGCCTGCATCGCCGCCGTCGTCATCGCCGCGGTGGCCCTCCTGGGCGGGAAGATCAAGTCCCTCTTCGACGGCATCAGCCTGGGCTCCTCGACCCCGGCCACCACGGTCCCGGCCACCACCACCCGCTGACCCCGGTCCGCACGCCCGACGATGGGGCGGCACCGACCACGCCGCCCCGTCGTCCCGGGCCCACCCCCCACTCTCAGAACCAGGAGCCCACCCGTGTCCGCCAGCACCGCGCGGTCCCGCCGCCGACTCGCCAGCTCGCTGCTGGGTGAGCGGGGCGCCGCCGCGGTCGAGTTCGCGCTCGTGGTCCCGCTCCTGCTCATGCTGCTGATCGGCATCGTCGAGTTCAGCAAGGCCTTCAACGCCCAGGCCACGCTCTCCGCGGCGGCCCGCGAGGCCGCCCGCACCATGACGCTGGCCAACGACGTGACCCTGGCGCGCACGGCCGCTCAGACCGCGGCCGGCGCGCTGGGCCTGAGCAGCTCGTCGGTCAGCATCACCCCGGCCACCTGCGCCGCCGATGGCAGCACCACCGTCAAGGTGACCATCACCTACCGCCAGACCTTCGTCGCCGGGCTCCTCGGCTACGCCGGTGTCGACCTGACCGGAACGGCGGCCATGCGATGCGCTCGCTGAGCTTCCGCCGCGCCGCCCCTGCCCGGCTGGCCGGTGAGCGCGGTGCCGTCGCCGTGATGGTCGCGCTCCTCTTCGTGCCCCTGCTCGGCTGCGGGGCCATCGCCGTGGACGTCGCCTCGCTCTACGCCGATCGTGAGCAGCTGCAGACCGCCGCGGACGCGGCCGCCATCGCCGTCGCGCTCGACTGCGCCGGCGGTGCGTGTGGCAACACCACGGCCACGGCCACGACGGCCCTGATCGCCAACGCCGGCGCCGCGGACACCGCCGGCGCCACCCTCCGGACCCCCAGCGTCTCGATCAGCGGGCAGACCGTCACGGTCACCGTCAGCGCCGACCAGTCCCACTGGTTCGCCCCGGTGCTCGGGGTCGACTCGACCCGGGTGACGGCGACCTCCACCGCCCGCTGGACGGCGACCTCCAAGGCCGTCGCGCAGCTCCCGCTGGCCCTGTCCTGGTGCGAGTACAAGCAGCAGGTCGCGCAGTACCCGCTGACCAGCACGACGCCGCACCGGCTCAGCTGGGTGACCGGCTGGCTGGGGTTGTGCACCGGCCCGGACGGGAACCTCTTCCTCGGTGGCGGTCACGCGCTCACCGACACCGACTCCGCCGGCGTGTGCCGGACGACCTCCTCGGTCGGCGACTCCATCGGCATCAGCCCCGTCAGCAACTGGCAGCCCAGCCGGTGCACCAAGGCGCACCTCGACGGCCTGATCGGCACCGACGTCCAGATCCCGGTCTACGACGACGTGACCGGCTGGCTGCTCAGCGGCCTGCGCGCCCACGTCTACGGCTACGCGCTCTTCCACCTCACCGGCTACACGCTGACCACCGGCGAGCCGGTGTTCTACGGCTACTTCACCCGCGGCGTCCAGGAGTCCGGCGCCCCGAGCAGCACCACCACGGCGCCCTACCTGGGTGCCGGCTCCGTCCACCTCACCACCCAGGGATGAGCACCATGCGTCGCCTCCTCGCCGTCCTCACGGCCCTCGCGCTCGCCGTGTTCGGCGCGGTGGTCCTCGTCGCCTACGTCCACGGCGCCGATGCCCGCGCCGAAGCCGGGGCGGTCCTCGTGCCGGTGCTCGTCGTCGACACCGACGTCCCGGCCGGCACCGCCGCCGGGGACGTCGCCGGCAGCGTGTCCACCGTGCAGGTGCCCCAGCGCCTGGTGGCGACCGGAGCGATCGGCGACCTCACCGAGGTCGCCGGGCTGACCACCACCGCCACCCTGCTCGCCGGCGACCAGGTCATGGCCGCCCGCTTCGGCGACCCGACCGTGCAGTCGGTCGGTGGCGCTCCGGTCGTGCCCGCGGGCATGCAGGAGGTCAGCCTCTCCCTCGACCCGCAGCGCGCCGTCGGCGGCGCGCTCGCCCCGGGCGACCGGGTGGGCGTCTACATCAGCGCAGCCGGCACCGACCCGACGGCCGCCCCCCGGCCGGGGACCGACCTCGCCGTCGGCCAGGTGCTCGTCACCCGGGTGTCCGGGGGCAGCGAGAGCGCCGCCCTGGCCGTGGCCGGGACCGGGACGGCGGTCACCGTGACCCTCGCGCTCGGCCAGGCCGATGCGGCGACGGTCATCGGCGGGATGGAGCTGGGCACCGTGTGGCTGTCGCTCCAGTCCAGTGCGGTTTCTGCCGACACAAGTGGGGACAGCACCGCCCAGACCACAGGAGCCAACCAGTGAGCACGGTCCTGACCATCGGCGCCGACGGCGATCTCGCCCAGCGCTTCGCCGAAGTCAGCGGCGGCCACGCCGTCGCGCTGGGTGTCGACGCGCTCGCCGACGGGGGCCTGCTGGGTCACCTGGTCATGCCCGACGCCCCGCACCTGCTGGTCCTCGGGCCGGAGGTCGACCTCGACGAGGCCTTCGCGATCGCCGGCCAGGTCGAGGTGGTCGCCCCCAGCACCAGCGTCGTCGTGGTCGCCTTCGCCGATCCGGACCTGTGGATGGAGGCGATGCGCGCCGGCGTCCGCGACGTGCTGTCCCCGCACGCCACCGAGGCCGACGTCGCCGCCGTGCTCGAGCGGGCCACCGCCCTCGCCCAGGCCCGCCGGGCAGCGATGGCCCCGGTGTCGCCCGCCTCCGTTCAAGCCTCCGCTCCGGCCCCCGCGCCGGTCCGGCGGGTGGTCGTCGTGGCCTCCCCGAAGGGCGGGGTCGGCAAGACCACCGTGGCCACCAACCTCGCCGTCGGCCTGGCCACCGCCGAGCCGGGCTCCACCGTCATCGTCGACCTGGACGTGCAGTTCGGGGACGTCGCCAGCGCACTGGCCCTGGTGCCGCAGCACACGCTGCCCGACACCGTGCACGGCGCCGCGAGCAACGACCCGCTGGTGCTCAAGACCTTCCTCACCCCGCACCCCACGGGCCTGCACGTGCTCGCCGGCAGCGACTCGCCGGCGGCCGGTGACGCCGTGACCGCCGCGGACGTCGCCCAGCTGCTCGACACGCTCAGCCGCGAGTTCCGCTACGTCGTCGTCGACACCGCGCCCGGCCTGTCCGATCTCACGCTGACGGCGCTGGAGCGGGCCACCGACCTGGTCCTCATGGGCAGCATGGACGTCCCCGGCGTCCGCGGGCTGCGCAAGGAGCTCGACGTGCTGACCGAGCTGGAGCTGGTCCCCGGCGGGCGCCACCTGGTGCTGAACTTCGCCGGCTCGTCCGGCGGGCTGGCCATGGCCGACATCGAGGAGACCGTCGGTGCGCCGCTGGACCTGGTGCTGCCCCGGCACGACGCCGCGCTGGTGGCGACCAACACCGGCGTCCCGCTGCTGCAGAAGGGCGGCAAGGACCCGGTGACCCGGGGCCTGCAGTCGCTGGTCGAGCGCCTCGCCCCCCGGCCGGCGACCGGCCGCGGCCGGCTGCCCCGCCGCCGGGTGGGTGCCCGATGAGTCTCAGCGACCGTCTCGCCCAGGCCCGGGGCGAGGCGCCCGTGAC
>JAOPVN010000171.1 GCA_025966175.1 Modestobacter sp.
TGGGTCCAGCGCCATGCTCCCGCCCTCTCGCCTACGACCGCTGGATCAGCGCGTCTCGCGGTGCAGCGTGTGCTTGCGGTCGGTCGGGCAGTACTTCTTCAGCTCGATCCGGTCGGGGTCGTTCCGCCGGTTCTTGCGGGTGATGTAGTTGCGGTTCTTGCACTCCTGGCAGGCCAGGGTGATCTTCGGACGGACGTCGGTGGCTGCCATGAGCGCGTTCCTCGCCTTGTTCTCGATGTTCTCGGGTGGTGCTCGTGCGCGGCGGGTGCCGCACACGGCGACGGACCCCGCGAGCGGGGTCCGTCTGGGGTAGCGGTGACCGGACTTGAACCGGTGACACAGCGATTATGAGCCGCTTGCTCTACCAGGCTGAGCTACACCGCCGGGTGACCGTACGGCCCGGTCTCTCGACTGGACCGGTGGTCGGAGCCCCTTTACGGAATCGAACCGTAGACCTTCTCCTTACCATGGAGACGCTCTGCCGACTGAGCTAAAGGGGCGTTGCTCGGAAGCGATGAGAACTCTACCAAGCCACTCTCGGCGACCGGCGGACCCCCTCTGAACCGTGCCGGACGACTGTAACAGCCGCTCCGACCGGGCCCCGTCCAGAGGCTCGCCCCGAGCGTGCGAGGGGTGAGGAGGACGGGGCCCTTCTTCAGGTCCGGACGAACAGCCGGCGGTGCCGGGCACCCGGGGCGGCGCTGCGCACCCCGGTGCGGGCCAGCAGCCACCCCTCCAGCCGGTCCTCCGGCAGCGGGCGGCTGACCAGGAAGCCCTGCAGCTTGTCGCAGCCCATCTGGGCCAGCAGCTCCCGGGTCACCTCGTCCTCGACGCCCTCGGCGACCACCCGCAGGCCCAGGTTGTGCGCCAGCTCGACGATCGAGCGGGCGATGAAGGACTCGTTCTGGCTGGTCGACATGCCCAGCACGAAGGACTTGTCGATCTTCAGCTCGTCGATCGGGAGCTGCCGCAGCTGGGACAGCGAGGAGTACCCGGTGCCGAAGTCGTCCATCGACAGCCGCAGTCCCAGCGCGTGCAGGTCGGCCAGCACCGTGCTGTTGCGCACGGTGTCGTCCACCATGCTGCCCTCGGTGAGCTCGAGGGTGAGCAGCTCACCAGGCACCCCGTGGTGGCGCAGCGCCCCGCGCACCCGGGCGACCAGGTCCGGCTCGGACAGGCAGCGGGCGGACAGGTTCACTGCGACGGACAGGGCGATGTCCTGGTCCAGCCAGCGCCGACAGCGGTCCAGGGCCCGGTCCAGCACGTGGTCGGTCAGCGGCCCGATCCGGCCGATCTGCTCGGCCAGGCTGATGAAGTCGTCGGGCGGGATGTCGCCGTAGCGCGGGTGGGCCCAGCGGACCAGCGTCTCCACCGAGACGATGTCGGCGGTGCGGGTGTCCACGATCGGCTGGAAGACCACGGTGATCTGGCCGTCGGCCATCGCCGTCTCCAGCTCCGTGCCCAGTTGCAGGCGGCGGAGGCTCTGCTGGTCCAGGACCGGGTGGTAGGTGGCAACGCCACCGGAGCTGTGCGCGGCGAGCAGCGCGACGTCCGCCCGCTGGATCAGCGTGCCGGAGTCGGAGCCGTGCACCGGCGCGGCGGCGACGCCGATGGTCAGCGAGATCTCCAGGTCCAGTCCGGCGACCTGGGCCCGGGTGGAGGCAGCCTCGCGCAGCCGCCGCGCCGCGCGCTCGGTCGCCGGCAACGACAGTCCCGGCAGCAGGACGGCGAACTGGCCGCCCTCCATCCGGGCGACGACGGCCTGCGGCGGCGCGTGCTCCCGCAACAGCCCCGCGGTCACCAGCAGCAGCTCGTCGCTGGCCGCGTGGCCCAGCGTGTCGGTGACGTTGGTGTAGCCGTCCAGCGCGGCGAGCACGAGCCCGGCCCGGGCGGTAGCCGGCTCGGCCAGCAGCAGGGCGTCGATCTCCCCGGCCAGGCGCTGTCGGTTGGGCAGCCCGGTGAGCCGGTCGTGGTCGCCGTCGTGCCGGATCTGGCTGAGCAGCTGCTGCTGGCGGATCGCGGCGTTGACGTGCGTGAGCATGGAGTCCAGCGCACCGCGGTCGCCGGAGGCGAAGGTGACGATGTCGCTGCGCCGGTCGCAGACCTCCAGGTACCCCGGCTCGCCCGCGGCGGTGGTCACCGGGGCGCCGAGGACCTCGCGGGCGCCGCGGCGGTCGAGGGCGGCGAGCTCGGCGTCGTCGGCCCTGGCGGCCGAGAACAGCAGCGGGCCACCGGTCTCCGGGGCGAGGGCCAGGCGGCGGAGGAGGTCGTCGGGGTCGCCGGGGCCGTCGTACCAGCCCAGGTCACCGTCGGCGGCGTCGACGACCAGCTGGGGGCCCTCGTCGAGGTAGGGCGGCAGCCACAGGGCCACCCGGTCGGCGTTGAGCAGTTCGCGGACGGCGCTGACCATCTCGCGCGTGCCCGCCTCGTCCGGCGTCACCAGCTCCACCCGGCGGGCGAAGTCGTAGACCCGCTGCACGGTGCGCCGCTCGCGGGACGCCTCGGACGACTGCCGGAACAAGGTGACGACGGCGAGGACCAGCGGCACGATGAGCGCCCAGGCCCAGTGCGTCTCCCGGGTGACCAGCAGCGCGATGACGGCGACGACCACGCACAACGGCCCCACCAGGGCGTTCGGCAGGGCCCCGAGCCAGAACGGCCAGCCGGGGAAGCCCTCGGTCAGCGTGACGGCGGCACCGACACCGATGACGCCGACGACCCACACGACCAGCATCACCGACACCAGCGCGATCCAGCTGGTCGGCTGGCCGATCTGGAGCGGCGGGAGCAGGGACAGCAGCGCGAGCGCGGCGGCCAGCTCGATCACGGCGAGCGCGACGTTGAAGGTGAGCTTCGCCGCGGGACTGCGCCGCACGCCCATGACCACGACGATCGCCACCACCCGGGCGAAGGCCGTCCAGAAGCCGCCCACCTCGACCAACCCGACCACGATGGCCAACTCGGTCGGTGATGCGGAGACGGTCTGCTTCCGCACCTCCAGGTGCAGCTGCACGGACTCGGTCAGCAGGAAGGCGCCGGTCAGCGCCAGCACCGGCAGCAGGGAGGGGGCGGTCCAGACGTCGACGAAGGTCGGTACGCCTACGGCAACGGCCACGGCGACCGCCAGGCACGCGATCGTCCACGGACGCCGCAGCAGGGGGACTCCCCGGGACACCGGGGCCGTGGGCTCGGCCAACGTCAGCCTGTCTGTCGGGGAGTGGCGACGACCGAAGGTAACAGCGGCGGGGGCGCCCCAGGGGCAACGTCACCCTGACGAGGCACCGGCGGAATCGGCCGACCCGTCAGTTGAGCAGCAGGATCAGCGGTTCCACTTCCAGGTGCGGTTCCACTTCCAGGTGGCGCGGGCGGCACTGGTGCTGCGGACGGGCGCGGTGGTGCGGGACATGACGTCTCCTCGGGCATGACTGAACGACTGGTGTCGCGGTAGCCGCCCACGCGGGGGCAGAGCGTCGTTCGGCACGGACCGCAATGAGGAGACTGCATGGGGTCACCCGGTTGGGCAACCATCGACACGCACAGGTGAAGTGATCTTCGTCGTGTCGTCACTGTCCGTGTTCCCCAGTGGTTCACCCGTATCGATCAGGTGACTCAGCGCGTCATCGGGCGCCCCGCCCGCCGCGCCTGGGCCGGTCCCCGAGGTCCGGAAGTGGCAGGTCGCCCAGCCGGTCGAGGGGGGACTCCCCGGGCGCGGCCAACCGGCCCAGGACCTCCCCCGTCCGGTCGAACCCGATCCGGGCGGCCGCTTCCGCGATCGACCCGGCGCCGGACGGGGACGCCCGGCCGAGCGCCTGGACGGCGAACCGGGCCGCGTCGTCGGCGGTGCGGACCGCCCCGACGTCCGGGCCGATCTCCACGTCGCCGTTCGCGCCGAGGACGTCGCCCAGCGCATCCTCGACCACCCCTGCCAGGCCGCCCGCCCTCCCCGGTACCAGCGCCACCGGGAGGCTGACCCCGAACGTCCAGAGGATCTCCGCGTCCACGGCGCCGCTCTGCTCGTGGCTCCAGGCCAGGGCGTACTGCAGCCGCTGCCCGTACTCCAGCACCGCCACGTGGGCGCCGGCCACCTGACCGGCGGAGGCCCCCGCGTCCCCGGCCCGGAGCGCCGCCCGGACCGCGTCGGTGACCTCGGCGGCCGAGCCGGCGTCGGCCGCCAGGTACCCCAGACCGCGCAGGGCGGTCTGGGCCTCGGTGTCCAGCTCGACCCCGGTCGCGGCCGCGTCCAGGACCAGCAGGACGACGCCGGGCTGCCCGGCGACCAGCCCGGTGACCGCCTCGCGCACCCGGGCCAGGGCGAGCTGGTCGTCCAGGACGCGGTCAGTGCTGCCCGGCGAGAGCCCCCGGCCGAGCGCGAGCAGCGCCGAGCGGGCGGCCCGGCCGGCCT
>JAOPVN010000179.1 GCA_025966175.1 Modestobacter sp.
CGCGCATCGTGTCGCGGAAGTGCACCCGCCAGTTGTCCTCGGGGTAGAGGTTGCCCATCGCCGCCGCGATGCCGCCCTCGGCCATGACCGTGTGCGCCTTGCCGAGCAGGGACTTGCACACCACGGCGGTGCGCGCGCCGGCCTCGTGGGCCGCGATCGCGGCCCGCAGGCCCGCACCTCCGGCCCCGACGACGACGACGTCATAGGCGTGCTTCTCGAGCTCCACCATCAGAAGAACCTCAGGTCCGCGATCGTGTGGGATGCCACGAGCAAGACGTAGAAGTCGGCGAAGGCGACGCCGAACAGCGAGATCCAGGCGAACCTCAGGTGGCGGGCGTTCAGCCGCGAGACGACCGTCCAGAAGCGGTAGCGCACCGGATGTCTGGAGAAGTGGTTCAGCCGGCCGCCCACGATGTGCCGGCAGGAGTGGCACGACAGCGAGTACAGCCAGAGCAGGACAGCGTTCGCCAGCAGCACCAGGGTGCCGAGCCCCATGTGCCCCCACGCGCCGGCGGCGTCGCGGAACGCGAGAACGGCGTCGTAGCTGAGGATGACGTTGAAGATCACGCCGGCGTAGAAGAAGTAGCGGTGCACGTTCTGCAGGACCAGCGGGAACCGCGTCTCACCGGTGTAGCGCTCGTGCGGCTCGGCGACGGCGCAGGCCGGCGGCGACAGCCAGAACGACCGGTAGTACGCCTTGCGGTAGTAGTAGCAGGTCAGCCGGAAGCCGAGCGGGATGATCAGGATGTAGAGCGCCGGGGAGATCCACGACGGCCCGGTGAACAGCTTCGGGAAGGTGTCGCCCTCGCACCCCGTGGTGAGGCACGGTGAGTAGAAGGGCGAGATGTAGGGCTCGGCGAAGTAGTGCGCGTTCTGGAACGCGCGGAACGTCGAGTAGGCGATGAACAACACCAGCGCCACGGCGGTCAGCAGTGGCTGGAGCCACCAGCGGTCGGTGCGCAGGGTGCGCACTGCGATGGCCGCACGGCCCGAGGTGGCGCTCCCGGCCCCGCGTCCGGGAGCGGCCGTGCCGCTGCCGCGTGCCGCGGTGGTGGTCACCGCCCCGTGCGGCCGGCCCCGCCCAGACCCTCGTCGTCCCCGTCGCCGTAGACGCCCGCGAAGGGCTCGTGCGCCGAGTACGGCCGTGCGCCGCACAGCAGGGTGAGATCGTCTCGGAGCCGGGTGACGTCGAGCCTCAGCCGACGCGCGTCCACGGTGTCCCCGAAGCGCTTCGCGATGGGCGCGCAGGCCTGCTCCAGGGCATCGATCGCCCGTCGGGCCTCCACCACTTCCTGGTCCAAAGACATTGCTGCCTCCAGGTTGCTGCCGCCCGCCGGGGCGGCGGAGGAACGCAGTCGACCACGGACGTGGGGCTGAGAGAAGGGGCTCGGCTCTCGCACTTCTGCGATCGACGCGTTCGCCGTCCGACGGCGGGGAGAATGGCCATCAGGGGACCGGGGGACGAAGCGAGCGAGGGTGGCCGACATGGAGAACCGGAACCTCGGGCTGAGCCAGATCAGCGTGCCGGTGGTCGGGCTGGGCACCTGGCGGCGGCTCGAGGCCGCCGCTGCCGCCGGCCGGCACCGCGAGCTCATCGACACCGCCATCGCGGTCGGCATCCGACTCGTCGACACCTCACCCATGTACGGCGGCGCCGAGCGCCTGCTCGCCGAGACGCTCGACGGCACACGCGACAAGGTCGTCGTCGCCGACAAGGTCTGGGCGCCGTCCCTGGAGGAGGGCGTGGCACAGCTCGGCCGCGCAGTGGACTTCTACGGCGGCCGCGTCGACCTCATGCAGATCCACAACCTCGTGGCCTGGCGCGCGCACCTGCCGATGCTGGAGGCCGCCCGGGATCAGGGGCTGGTCGGCCTGATCGGTGCCACCCACTACTCCGCGGCCGCCTTCCCCGATCTCGCCGAGCTCATGGCCACCGGCCGCATCCACACCGTCCAGGTGCCCTACAACCCGATGCAGCGCGAGGTCGAGCAGACGATCCTGCCGCTCGCCGACGAGCTCGGCCTCGGCGTCCTGCTCATGCGCCCGCTCGGCGAGGGGACGCTCGTGCGCCGACGGCCCAGCCCGGCCGCGCTGGCGCCGCTGCGCCCCTTCGGTGTCACCAGCTGGGTGCAGGCCCTCATCAAGTGGGGCCTCAGCGACCCGCGTGTGCACGTCTCGCTGGCCGCCACCGCGCATCCCGAGCGGCTCCCCGAGAACGCCGCCGCAGGGTCGCCGCCCTGGTTCGGGCCGGAGGAGCGGGCACTCGTGCTGCGTCTGGCCACCGCACACTGACCGACCGCGGTCCGCCGCAGATCGGAGCGCCGCAGGCCGGGGCCGGACTCAGGTCCCGCAGAAGGTCCGGTAGGCGCCGAAGTCCGCGGGGGCGGCGGCGGCGTGGCGATCGAGGCCAGGTCGTTCGTCGTAGGGGGCGGCCACGGCCTGCAGCAACCGGACGAGGGGATCCAGGTCGCCCTCGGTCGCGGCGGTGAGAGCCTCCTCGACGAGGTGGTTGCGGGGGATGTACACGGGGTTGACCCGGTCCATCCCGTCGGCGTCCGGGCCCAGGGCGCGCCAGCGCGCCACCCAGCCGTCGAACCCCGCGAGGTCGAGGAAGAGGTTGCGCGCGGGCTCGACGTCGCCCCGGGCAACGCCGCTGAGAGCGCGGAAGAACGAGGTGAAGTCGACATGGTCGGCCTGCAGGAGGGCGAGCAGCTCGTCGACCAGCGGCGCGGCCACCGCGTCCGCGAGGTCCTCGGGCAGGCCCAGCTTGGCCCGCATGCCGGCCGACCAGGCGGCGTCGTACTGCGGACGGAACCCGCCGAGTGCCTCCACTGCGAGTGCGACCGCCTGCTCCTGGTCGTCGGAGAAGAGGGGGAGGAGGGCCTCGGCGAGCCGGGCCAGGTTCCACTCGGCCACCACCGGCTGGTTGCCGTAGGCGTATCGCCCGGTGTGGTCGATCGAGCTGTAGACGGTGGCCGGGTCGAACGCCTCCAGGAACGCGCACGGCCCGTAGTCGATGGTCTCGCCCGAGATCGTCATGTTGTCGGTGTTCAGTACACCGTGGACGAACCCCACGAGCATCCACCGGGCCACCAGCGAGGCCTGGGCGGCGACCACTGCCTCGAACAACGCGAGGTAGGGACGCGCGGCCTCCGCCGCACCGGCGTGGTGACGGGCGATCGCATGGTCGGCGAGGCGGCGCAGGAGGTCGACGTCCCCGGTGGCCCGGGCGTACTGGAAGCTCCCCACGCGCAGGTGGCTGCTCGCGACCCGGGCGAGCACGGC
>JAOPVN010000190.1 GCA_025966175.1 Modestobacter sp.
CAAGGACGCCGCCAGGCCCAGCCGCACCGGGCCGGACTCGCAGTCGACGACGACGCCGGCGACCCCGGTGGACGCCAGCAGCCCGGCGGCCCGACGGGCCTCGCCCAGGTGGTCACCACCGCGGGCACCGGTCGCCCGGCCGTCGGTGACGACGACGAGCAGCGGCCGGCGCTGCGGATCGCGGACCCGCTCCAGCCGCAGCGTCTCGTGCGCCCGCAGCAGGCCGGGCGCGAGCGGGGTGCGCCCACCGGTGGGGAGGCTGGTCAGCCGGGCGGCCGCCGCCTCCACCGACCAGGTCGGGGGAAGGGCCAGCTCGGCCTCCCCGCCGCGGAAGGTGATCAGCCCGACCTTGTCCCGCCGCTGGTAGGCGTCCATCAGCAGCGAGAGGACGGCGCCCTTCACCGCGGCCATCCGCGAGCGGGCGCCCATCGAGCCGCTGGCGTCGACGACGAAGAGCACGAGGTTGCCCTCGCGGCCCTCGAGCGTGGCCTGGCGGAGGTCTTCCCGCTCGATCCGCAGCCCGGTGCCGCTGCGCCCGCGGGCCCGCTGGTGCGGTGCGGCCGCCAGCACCGTGTCGGCCAGGTGCAGCTTGGTGACGGCGCCGTCCGGACGCCGGGAGCCCACCACCCGGCCGCGCTCGCTGCGGGCCCGGGACCGCCGGCCGGACGCGCCCGCGCCGATGCCGGGCACCTCCAGGCGCTTGATCCGGAACGGGGCGTCCGGGGTGACAGCGGCCTTCTCCGGCGCCGGGGCGGCCTCGGCGTGCCCGCCGCCCTCACCCCGCGGCGCCGTCGTCGGCCCCTGCCCGGTGCCGCCCCCCTCCGCTTTCGGCGCCGAAAGCGGGTCGCTGTCCTCCGCTTTCGGCGCCGAAAGCGGGTCGGTCTGCGGTTCGCCGCTGGAGAGAGGCGGGGGGGCGTCGGGGGAGGGACCGCCGTCGGTGGGGGGCTCGTCGTCCGGGCCGCCGTCGTCCTCGGGACGGGCGTCGGACAGCGCCTGTTCCAGGGTCTCGTCGTCCAGCCCGGGGGCGTCGAACGGGTTGCGCCGGCGGCGGTGCGGGAGGGCCAGTCGGGCGGCCACCCGGACGTCGTCCTCGGTGACCTCCTCGCGGCCGCACCAGGCGGCGTGCGCGATCGCGGCGCGGGCGGTGACCAGGTCGGCCCGCAACCCGTCGACGTCGAACGCGGCGCAGACGCTGGTGACCTGGCGCAGTGCTGCGTCGGAGAGGACGACGCGGGGCAGCCGCGCCCGGGCCTCGGCGATCCGCGCGGCCAGCCCGGCCTCCTCGGCGGCCCAGGCGGCGGTGAAGGCGGCCGGGTCGGCGTCGTAGGCGAAGCGGCGGCGGACGACCTCGGCGCGCAGGTCGGCGTCCCGCGGGGCGGCGACCTCGACGGTGAGCCCGAACCGGTCGAGCAGCTGCGGGCGGAGCTCGCCCTCCTCGGGGTTCATCGTTCCGACCAGCAGGAACCGGGCCGCGTGCCGCACCGAGACGCCCTCGCGCTCGACGTAGGCGGTGCCCAGGGCGGCGGCGTCCAGCAGCAGGTCGACCAGGTGGTCGTGCAGCAGGTTGACCTCGTCGACGTAGAGCACGCCGCGGTTGGCCGCCGCGAGCAGCCCGGGCTCGAAGGACTTCACGCCCTCGGTGAGCGCCCGCTCCAGGTCCAGCGAGCCGACCAGTCGGTCCTCCGACGCGCCGACCGGCAGCTCGACCAGCCGGGCCGGGCGGGTGACCGACCGGTCGTCGACGGAGTGCGGCCCGTCCGGGCAGTCGGGGTCGGGGGCGGCGGGGTCGCAGGCGAAGCGGCAGCCGGCGACGACGGCGACGGGGGGCAGGACGGCGGACAGCGCCCGCACGGTCGTGGACTTCGCCGTCCCCTTCTCACCGCGCACGAGCACGCCGCCGACGGCGGGGGAGACAGCGTTGAGCAGGAGGGCGAGCCGCATGTCGTCCATGCCGACGACGGCGCCGAAGGGATAGGTCACGGGGTAGACCACTGGTCCTCTCCCCGGGTGTCCGCGCCCGGAGGTGGCAGGAGGCGACGGCTGGAGTTCCTGGCTGTCCGGCTGCTCCTCGGGAGGCGCCGCCGGATCACAGTGGCGGGACCGCGCCGGAATCTCACCGGGCTTCCTCCACTGCCGTCGCAGTTCCCGGTCTTTCCACCACGCCGCGCTGCGACGAGACAGCCCAGCTACTTGCCAACTCGGAAAGTCACTGCTCGACTTTCCGTCATGGAAAGTGACGGGACGACGACGGACCGGGACGCGGCAGCTGCCGATCTCGCGGCGTTGCGGTCCGACCGGGCACAGCTCGCCGAACGGGCGATGCAGTGCTGGTGGTCCGACGTGGCCCTCGGCCTGCTCGTGTTCGGGCTCGTCGCCCAGTACTCGCTGGACAACGACGCGATCTCGATCATCGCTTCGTTCGTCTTCATCGCCGCCTGCCTGGCGCTGGCGCAGGCCTACCGGCGGATCACGGGTTTCGCCGTGGGTGGGTTCCGCCGGGGTCGTACCCGCGGGGTGCTGGGGATCAGCATCGCGCTGGCCAGCAGGTGGTGGAGCCGGGTGTACATCGCCGAACTGCGCGAGGGGCTGTGACCGCCGTCCAGCCCCGCTTCGACGCCGTCGTCCACGCCCCACCGCGGCTGCAGATCTGCGGGTTGCTGGCGGCCGTCGACTCGATGGAGTTCGCCGCGGTCCGCGACTCCGTCGGGGTGAGCGACTCGGTGCTCTCCAAGCACGTCAAGCAGCTGGAAGCGGCCGGGTACGTGAAGGTCGGGAAGGCCACGATCGCCTCCCGGCAGCGGACCTCGCTGTCGTTGACCACGGCCGGCCGGGCGGCGTTCGCCGCGCACGTCGCCGAGCTGCGCCGGATCACCGGCGGCTGAAGAAGGACCCTCCCCGAGCCCTTCGCACGCTCAGGGCACGCCAGGAGGGGGCCGTTGGCGCAGGTGACGCCGGTCGCAGGGGCAGAGTGCCCCCGTGGACGACAGGCGACGGCGGCTGCTGGACTGGGCCGCCGTCCTGGCCGTCGGGATCGCCGCCGGCGTCGTCCTCACGCTGCTCGGTGTTCCGTCGGCGCCGCTG
Source organism: Modestobacter sp. (assembly GCA_025966175.1). Taxonomy (GTDB): domain Bacteria; phylum Actinomycetota; class Actinomycetes; order Mycobacteriales; family Geodermatophilaceae; genus Modestobacter. The sequence goes on from JAOPVN010000190.1 coordinate 3,082, forward strand.
TTCGGCGGCCTGGTCGCCGGGCTCGGCCGCGCCCTGCTGGGGCGCACCCGGCTGACGCTGCCCCGCCCGGCCGGGATCGGTGCGCAGGCCGTCATCGGCGTCTCGATCGGCGCCCTGGTACAGACCGACACGCTGCGCACCGTCGCCGAGCACTGGGTGTCGGTGCTGGCGGTCACGGTCGGGACCCTGCTGATCAGCCTGGTCGCCGGGCAGCTGATGCGCCTGCAGCGGGGGATCAGCCCGGTCACCGGGGCGTTCTCGATGATCGCCGGCGGCGCCTCCGGGATCACCGCGATGGCCCGTGACCTGGGCGCCGACGAGCAGGTGGTCGCCGTCGTGCAGTACCTGCGGGTGCTGCTCATCGTCGTCGCGATGCCGATCGTGGCGACGGCGGTCTACGGGGCGTCGGCCGGCAGCGGGACGGTCCCGGTCGACGACGGGCCCGGTTGGCCGGCCGGGCTGCTGTTCACCGCGGTCTGCGTCGTCGTCGGTGTCCTGCTCGGCCGGGTCACCCGGCTGCCGGTCGGTTCCCTGCTCGGACCGATGGCGGTGGCGGCGGCGCTGGATCTCACCGGGCTGTCCCAGGGCGCGGTCGTGCCGGACCTGGTGGAGGCCGCCGGATTCCTCGCCATCGGCCTGCAGGTGGGGCTGGGGTTCACCCGGGCGAGCCTGAAGCTGGTCGGTCGGGCGCTGCCCTCGGCCCTGGTGCTCATCGTCGGCTCCGTGGCGGCCTGCGCGGGGCTGGGCGTCGTCCTGTCCCACGCAGCCGGCGTGACGCTGCTCGACGGCTACCTGGCCACCACGCCGGGCGGGTTGTACGCGGTGCTCGCGACGGCCACCGGCAGCGGCGCCGACGCGACCTTCGTGCTCGCCGTTCAGGTCCTCCGGTTGTTCGTGATGCTCTTCTCCGCCCCGTTGCTCGCCCGCTTCTTGCGTCCACGGTCGGGGTGAGCGGACCGCTGCGCGCGCCTACTCTGGACCGGGTGCGCCAGTCGATGCAGGGAGGACCGCTGTCCGAGGACGCCGTGAGCTGCGCGGGCGACACCGACGCCGTGCTGCTGTTCGTCGGCGGCCCCCTGGACGGCCGGGTGGAGATCCGGGAGGCCCGGCACGGGGACCCGTTGCCGACGATCACCCACGTCCACCTGCACGGTGGGCCCAAGGTCGTGCACCGCTACGACCTGCAGTCGCTGACCGACTCCGCCGGGGTCTACCACCTCCGGCCGCGGGGTCCGCGCGACGACGACCCCGGCGGCTGCACCGGCTGACCGCCGTCAGCGGCGGCGGCGCACCTCGGCCGCGACCTCGTCGAAGCGGTCCCGGCCCAGGGTGGCGCCCTCCCGGCGGACGTCGGCCGGGTCGATCCGCAGCAGCCGGTCGACCCGCACCTCGCTCGGGCGGCCCTGCCGGTCCCACGACCCGGTGCCCACGTCGACCCAGTGCCGTCCGTGCCGTGCCTCGTCGGCGGCGTCGAGGTCGTGGTCCTGGCTGCTCATCATCAGCGCCAGCAGCACGTCGCCGTCCCGGCCGACCACCAGGACGGGGCGGTCCTTGCCCCGGCCGTCGCCCTCCTCGAAGGGCACCCACGCCCACACGATCTCGCCGGGGTCCGGCCGGCCGTCGTCGAGCGGCCGGTACTCGAGCCGGACCGGGCCCGCGTGGTCGGTGACCGGGCTGCGGGGCGACGTCCGTACCGACGGCGGTGAGCTGGGCGCGGCGCGCCGTCCCCGAGAGGTTCGGGGCAGGTCGCGGCGGAGCTGACGGACCGCGACGTTCCCCAGCTGTCCGAGGACCCTGCGCCAGCCGGTGCTCACCACCCACCGGACGGTAGGGGATCGCTTCCCGGCGCGCCGCACGGCGACACGCCGCGCCGACGGACACGCGCGATGCGCACCCTCTACCCAGAGAGTTGCATACGTGTGACTCTC
>JAOPVN010000219.1 GCA_025966175.1 Modestobacter sp.
AGGTCGAGGCCGAGGCCCGCGAGCTGCTGGCCCGGGTGGGGCTGGCCGACCGGGCCGGCGCGCACCCCCGGCAGCTGTCCGGCGGGCAGCAGCAGCGGGTGGCCATCGCCCGTGCGCTGGCGATGCGCCCCGCCGTCCTGCTGTTCGACGAGCCGACCTCGGCGCTGGACCCCGAGCTGGTCGGCGAGGTGCTCGCGGTCATCGAGGACCTGGCCCGCAGCGGCACCACGATGATCGTCGTCACCCACGAGATCGGCTTCGCCCGCCGGGTCGCCGACCAGGTCGTCTTCATGGACGACGGCCGGGTCGTCGAGCAGGGGCCGCCCGAACAGGTGCTCGAGGCCCCGCACCACGACCGGACCCGCGCCTTCCTGGCCCGGGTCCTCTGAAAGCACCCCACCCCACCAGCACGACGGACGGCGCACCGTGCGCCGCCCGGCGATGGCACGCGCCCGTGTGCCCGACGAAGGAGAGAACGACCGTGACCGCACGTACCCGACGGGCCCCGCTCGTCGCCGTCCTGGCCGCTGTGTCCGCGCTGGCGCTCGGGGCGTGCAGCAGCTCGGGGGAGATCGAGAGCGCGGCCGCCGCCGACGGGGGCAGCACCGCGCTGACCGTCGACACCAGCCCCGACCAGAACCGCGTCCACACCGAGCCCAACGATGCGGCGATCGCCCTGCTGCCGCCTGGCCTGGTCGATGACGGCGTCCTCACCGTGGCCGTCGGCGCCTTCACCGCCCCACTGAGCTTTCTCGCCGACGACAACCAGACCGTGATCGGCAACGAGCCCGACATCGCCCAGCTGGTCGCCGACGCTCTCGGTCTCGAGCTGAACCTGGTGACCACCGACTGGTCGAACTGGCCGCTGGCCACGCAGTCCGGCTCGGTGGACGTGACGATCGCCAACGTCACGGTGACCGAGGAGCGCAAGCAGCTGTTCGACTTCGCCTCCTACCGGGTCGACAACCTGGGGTTCCTCGCCCAGGCCGGCTCGGACCTCACGATCGACAAGCCCGCGGACGTCGCCGGGCTGACGATCGCGGTCGGCTCCGGCACCAACCAGGAGAAGATCCTGCTGGCCTGGGACGCGCAGAACCGCGCCGCCGGACTGGCCCCGGTCGATGTCCAGTACTTCCAGAACGACGGCGACACCACGCTGGCGCTGCAGTCCGGCCGGCTGGACCTGACCTTCGGCCCGAACGCCACCGCCGCCTACAAGGCCGCCACCGCCCCGGACGACGTCACGGTCGTCGGCACCGTGAACGGCGGCTGGCCGGAGACCGCGCAGATCGCCGTCGCGACCGCCAAGGGCAACGGCCTGGCGCCGGCGGTCACCGCCGCGCTGAACGCCGCCATCGACGACGGCAGCTACCCGAAGGTGCTCGAGCGCTGGGGCCTGACCAGCGAGTCGATCGAGCACTCGGAGACCAACCCGCCCGGCCTCCCCACCAGCTAGTCCCCCACCCGAACTCCGCCACCCGAACCGAGAGGCACCATCCCGTGACCCGCACCCGCATCACCCTCGCCGGCCTGCCGTTGGCGGCCACCCTGCTGCTGTCGGCGTGCAGCAGCTCGGCCGACATCGAGGCCGACCGGCAGTCGGAGTCCAGCAATGCCGGCGCCACCCAGGCGGTTCCCGTCGACACCAGCCCGGAGCAGGCCGACCGGGCCTCCACCGACGAGGACGCCGCCGCCGCGGCGCTCGTGCCCGCCGACGTCGCCGCGGACGGGAAGCTCACCGTCGGTGTCGTGGGCGCCGGTGATCCGCCGCTGGCCTTCCTGGCCGACGACAACAGCACGGTGGTGGGCAGCGAGGTGGACATCGCCTCGCTGGTCGCCGAGTCCCTCGGCCTGCAGCTGGAGCTGCGCAACATCTCCTGGGAACAGTGGCCGCTGTCCCTGCAGAGCGGTGACATCGAGGCGGTGTTCAGCAACGTCGGCGTCAACGCCCAGCGGCTGGAGCTCTTCGACTTCGCCACGTACCGGCAGGGGATCATGGCGTTCACCGCCGTGCCGGACAGCTCGCTGTCCCTCACCGACCCGGCGGACATCGCGGGCCTGACGGTCGCGGTGGGCTCGGGCACCAACCAGGAGCGGATCCTGCTGGACTGGAACTCCCAGAACCAGGCGGCCGGGCTCGCGCCGGCGACGCTGGACCACTACGCGAACGCCGCCGACGCCCTGCTCGCGGTGCAGTCCGGGCGGGTGGACGCCTACCTCGGGCCGAACCCGAACGCGGTGTACCAGCAGAGCAAGGGCTCGGTGGCCGTCGTCGGCACGGTCAACGCCGGCTGGCCGAACACCACCTACGTCGCCGCGACCACGCTCAAGGGCAACGGGCTGGTCGACGCGGTGGAGGCGGGCCTGCAGCACGCCTTCGAGGACGGCAGCTACGCCGACACGCTGGCCCGCTGGGGGCTGTCCGACGAGGCCGTCGACGCACCGGTGGTCAACCCGCAGGTGGCCTCCTGACCGCGGCCGGCGCGGTGGTCCGGGCCCGCACCGCCGTCGTCCCGGCCGGCGCGTGGACCGCCGACCCGGAACTGCAGGAATATGTGCGCCGGTGGCTGCCGGGCCGTTCGGACTGGGCGCGCACTCCGTCCTGCACTGACCCACCCCGGAGACCCGCGCTGACCGCGGGAGCAGGAGGGTTCCCCGGGGTGCGGCAGGAGAGGAACGTGGCCGCATGGAGAAGGCCGCAGTCCGGGCGGGGTTGAGCGGTACTTCGGCCTCAGCGCGACCGGCTCCGAGGACGCCGCGCACGCCATGTACGCACCGGACGCCGTTCTGGAGTTCCCCCAGTCCGGCGAGCGCTTCGAGGGTGTCGCGAACTTCCTGAGCTGGCGGCGGGACTAGCCGGCGACGCGGATCGACGTGGACATCCGCCGGGTTCGGGGAGCCGGCGACGTCTGGATCGCGGAGCTGACGATCGGCGACGACGGCGGAGAGCCGATGTGGGGCGTCGACGTCCTGGAGTTCCGCGGCGAGCAGGTATCGCGCGAGACCGTCTACGTGGCCGAGGGCTTCCCGGCGCCGGACTGGCGAGCCGCATGGCGGGGCGGCGCCCTGAGCATCGCGGGCGCACCGAGCCGAGCACCGTCCACAGGCCCGTTCGCTGGATCGACCACTGTCCACAGCTCCCGTTCTCCCTGGTCAGCGCCCTGTTCCCCCACTAGGATCGAACATGTGTTCGACACTGCTGCGATCGTGGACCCGGGGGTGCTCCCAGCCCGGGACGATCCGTCACCCACGCGCACCGGCTGGTCCGACGCGGTCTTCGCGCCCCTGCGGGCGTCGCTGGAGGCCGGGGCCCGGCTGCTCGACGGACTGCGGGAGGAGCAGCGGTCGATCGGGGCGGCGGAGGCGCGGCGAGCACGGGTGATCGCCGGCTTCTGCCGGTCACGTCCCTCCTCGAACGACCGGCCCGACTCCGCGATCGGCGCCGCGGCGGCGGCCACCCGGGCCGCCCGGCCTGCGGTGCTCGCCACGGTCAGTGAGTGGGCGGTCGACGAGGTCACCACCGCACTGTCGATCACCTCCGCCAAGGCGCAGGCCTGGATGGTGCAGTCGGTGCAGCTGGTGGACCGGCTGCCGGCCACGCTCGAGGCCCTGGAGTCCGGCGCGCTGACCTGGGACCACGCCACGGCAATGTGCCAGGTGGTCTCGCCCCTCGACGACGACCTGCGGCCCGCGGCCGAGGCGCGGCTGCTCGCCCGGCTCGGGCACAAGACACCCACCCAGCTCCGGGCGGCCGCGCACCGGGTCGTGCAGCGGCTCGACGGGCAGGCCATCAGCCGCCGGGTCGAGGCCTCGCTCCGCGACCGCGGGATCGCGGTGTATCCGACCGGGGACGGGCTCGGCAGCCTGGCGGTGACCAACCTCCCGTTGCCCGTCCTCCGGGCGGTGCAGGACGCGCTGCGGCAGTACGCCGACGCCGCGCGGACCCCCGACGACCCGCGCACCCGACAGGAGCGCATGGTCGACTGCCTCGTCGACCTCGTCCTGCGGCCGGGCGCTCACGGACTGGCGCCCGTGCAGGCGCAGCTGACCGTGGTGGCGACGGTGCACACGCTCCTGGGTGGGGACGACCCCGGTGAGGTCGGTGGCGACACCGTGCCTGCCGAGACGGTCCGGGCGCTCGCGCGCTCGCTCGGCCTGCTGCCCGGCGGACCGCCGGTGGGAGGAGCCTCGACCGACGAGCAGCCCGACGTCACGCGCCTGACCACGGCGCCGACCGGGGCCGGCCCGCCGGACCCGGGTCCCACACCAGCGGCCGGCGACGGCAGCCCCCGGGACGGCGCGGACGCGGTCGCCGCCGGCCTGACGGACCTGCTCGGCACCCGCACCCTCACCGGCACGACGCTCGGGCACCGACCGCAGGTCGCCGTGGTCGACGAGCTCACCGGCCAACTGCTCGCGCTGACCGACGCCACGGGGTTGCGCGCCGGCCGGGCGCTCGGCCCACCACCTCCGACCGACGCCTACACACCCTCGGCGGAGCTCAGCCGTCACGTGTGGCAGCGCGATCGGCGCTGTCGGTTCCCCGGCTGCCGCCGCCGCGGACGCCGCTGCGACCTGCACCACGTGGTCCGCTGGCCCTGGGGCGAGACGTCGGCCGAGAACCT
>JAOPVN010000251.1 GCA_025966175.1 Modestobacter sp.
CAGCCGCCACATCCGGCCGTCGGGGCCGGAGCCGGCCGGCGGGCGATCCGGGCCATGCCCGCGGCACCGGCCAGGTTGGCCAGCCCGAGCACCGCGACGAGCAGCGCGGCAACGGTGCGGCCGGTGGTGAGCAGCGCGTCGACGCCACCGGACACAGCCACGACCGCCCCGGCGAGCACGACGACGGCGGTCCCACCCAGGAACGCCGCGCGGCGGTCGGGCAGCGCGGCGGCGAGCACCGGGAGCAGCAGGACGACGGCGGCGACCAGGACCCACCCGGTCGCCGTTCCGGACAGCAGCGCGACCGCGGCGGCGACCAGGCCGAGCCAGACGGCCCCGGCGCCGAAGACCGCGCCGGTCCGCTCGATCTGGCCGGTGCGGGCGCCGCGGAGCATCGCCGTCCCGCGCACCACCGCGAACAGGCCGAGCGCCGCCAGCAGCACCCGCGGGCCGGCGCCGGACCAGGTGAGCGCGAGCACGCCCAGCGCGACGAGCACGGTGCCGAGCGCGGCCATCCGCGGCCACGTCGATCGGGCCTGCTGCGGCGTGGGCGTGGCGGTGGGGGTCCCGGCCAGCCGGCCGGAGGTCACGGCGTTCGTCACGCCCCCAGTCTCCCCCACCGCCGGCCGCGCCTCCCGGGCGCACCACCGGGGCGCGTGGAACCCTGACGCGGCAGCTCGGCCGCGGCCACCCCGCTCACCGGCCGGGGAGCAGCGGGCCGGTCGCGCGGCAGCTGGGCGGTCGCTGTGCCACGCTGATCGCCGCCACGCCGGTGCAACGCCGGGCACCCGGCGGCAGGAGGAGCGGTCATGAACACCTCGGGGACGGCGTCAGCGGCCGGCCGAGCCGGCAACAGCGACGTGTTGGAGAACCTGGCCCGCGTCGGCCTGATCGCCTACGGCGTCGTCCACCTGCTGGTCGCCTGGCTGGCGCTGCAACTGGCCTGGGGCGGGGGCGGCGGGTCCGCCGACCCGTCCGGTGCGATGGCGACGCTGGCGGCCAAGCCGTTCGGGAAGCCGCTGCTGTGGGTGCTGGCGATCGGGCTGCTGGCGCTGGCCCTGTGGCAGCTGGCCGAGCTGCTGCGTCAGGTGCCGGGGCTGCGCAGCTCGGGGAAGACGAAGAAGAAGGCGATCACCGGCGCGGCGAAGTCCGTGTCGAAGACGGTGGTCTACGTGGCCCTCGCGATCACCGCGATCCGGTTCGCCAGCGGCGGTGGGCAGTCCAGCTCCGGCCAGCAGCAACAGACGGTGGCCGGGGTGTTCGGCTGGCCGGCCGGGCGCTTCCTCGTCGGCGTCGCGGCGCTCGTGCTGATCGGCGTCGGCGTCTACCACGTCCGCAAGGGCATCACGAAGCACTTCCTCAAGGAGATCGACACCGCCCGGGCCTCGGCCGGGCAGCAACGGGTCATCGAGCGGGTGGGCCAGGTCGGGTACCCGGCCAAGGGCGTCGCGCTGGCACTCGTCGGTGGGCTGCTGGGCTGGGCGGCGATCACCTTCGACCCGGCCAAGGCCGGCGGGCTGGACGGCGCGATGCGGACGCTGCTCGACGCGCCGTTCGGGAAGCTGCTGCTGACCCTGGTCGCGCTGGGCATCGCGGCGTTCGGCGTCTTCGCGTTCTTCCGGGCCCGGTTCCCCGAGCGCACCTGAGCGGCGGGCACGATCCCTCACCGCACCGGCACTCCCCCGCCGAGTGCTCAGTTGCGGTCGCCGACACGGGCAGACCCGCCGCTGCAGGCGACCAGAACTGCTCAGTCGCGGGCCGGGTCGGCGGGCAGGAGGACGGCGGCGCGGGCGAGGACCCGGTCCAGCGCAGCCGCCGCAGCGGGCGAGAGCGCGACCAGGTGGGCGAACCCGTGCGGCATGTCCGGCAGGTCCAGCCACTCCACCTGGCCGCCGGCCGCGCCGAGGGCCTCGGCGTAGTCCCGGCCCGAGTCGTGCAGCGGGTCGACGCCGGCGGTGACCACCAACGCCGGCGGCAGGCCCGCGAGCTCCCCCTCGGCGGGGCTGATCCGCGGGTCGCCGAGGTCGGTGCCCTTCGGCACGTAGTTGCGCGTGTACCAGCCCATGTCCGACAGGCTCAGGAACGGCAGATGCCCGAACTCGCGCACCGAGGGCTGATCGCCGCCGCGGGCGACGTTCGGATACAGCAACAGCTGCGCCGCCGGCTGCGGGCCCCGTGCGTCGCGCAGCTGCTGGCAGACGACGGCGGCCAGGTTGCCCCCGCCGCTGTCACCCGCCACCGCCACCCGGGCAGGGTCACCGCCCAGGGCGTCGGCGTGGGCGAGCGCCCAGCGGGTGGCGGCCACGGCGTCCTCGACGGCCGCGGGGAACGGGTGTTCGGGAGCTCGGCGGTACTCGACCGACAGCACCACCGCCGACAGCCGGTCCGCCAGCCGGCGGGCCAGCCCGTCGTAGTCGGCGACGCTGCCGACCGTCCAGCCCCCGCCGTGCAGGAAGACGACGGTCACGCCACGCGCATCCCCGGTCCGGTGGACCCGGCCGGTCAGCCCCTCGGCCAGGGAGACATCGGTGGCGTCCACGACGGGCCCGCCGGCCAGGCCGGCGGCCAGCAACTCGCTGAACCGGCTGCGGGCACGATCCAGCCCGACCTCGCGAGCGGGTGGAGTGGTCAGCTCCCGGAGCTGCGGCAGCAGTGCGGCCAGCTCGGGGTGCAGCTGCGGGGGAACGGCACCAGCGACGTCCATCGGGCCATCGTGGCCCACGGCCCCCTGCAGGGGGTCCTTCAGCCGGCGTCGACGACGGTGAAGACGGTCCAGAGGCCGGTGATCTGCAGCGGGCGGACGACGGCCCGGGTGGTGCCGCACCGCATCTGGAGCACGCGGTCGGCGGCCACAGCGGCCCGGTGCGCGGTCGCGAGGGCGGACAGCCCGGCGGAGTCGAGGAAGGTGACGCCGCGCAGGTCGACCTCGATGGGGGCGGTGCCCGGCCGGGCGATGACCTCGAGCAGGCAGTTGCGCAGCCCCGGAGCGGTGGTGGAGTCGACCTCACCGCTGACGGAGACGGTGCTCCCGCAGGTGGACGTCGCGGCGCGAACGTCGATGCGGGTGGGTTCGATGTCGAGGGGAAGTGCGGTCATGAGAGCCTCCGGCGAACCGATCGTGGCCGCTGCGACAGCACCGGCCTCGTGCGCCGGGCTACGTTCACCCGGTCGCGGCTGGTGGTTGAACCGCGGGGACGACGGTAGGCACCAAATCCGTCGTGCACAAGAGGCCTTCGGCGTGGCGGCCCGCGCCACGCCGAGGAATAGACCGCCTTGCGACGGCGTGTCAGCCCCAGACCTCCTGCGCGGTCTCGGCCACCAGCGCGAGCTTGGCGATCTGCTCGTCCCGGGTCAACGCGTTGCCCTCCACGGTCGAGCTGAACCCGCACTGCGGGGAGAGCGCCAGCTGCTCCAGCGGCACGTGCTTGGCCGCCTCGTCGATGCGGCGCTTCAGGTCGTCCTTGCTCTCCAGCTCCGGACGCTTGGTGGTCACCAGCCCCAGGACGACCCGCTTGCCCGGCGGCACGAAGCGCAGCGGCTCGAAGGTGCCCGAGCGGGCGTCGTCGAACTCCAGGAAGAAACCGTCGACCTCGAGCCCGCCGAACAGCGCCTCGGCGACGAAGTCGTAACCGCCCTCGGCCACCCAGGAGGACCGGAAGTTCCCCCGGCACATGTGCGTGGTCACCGTCAGCCCCTCGGGCCGACCGGCGAGGGCCGCGTTGATCTGCCGGATGTAGCGCTCGTGCTGGTGCTCGGCGTCGCGGCCTTGTTCGGCGAGCTCGGCGCGCTGCGCCGGGTCGTTGAGGTAGGCCAGGCTCGTGTCGTCCAGCTGCAGGTACTGGCAGCCCTGCGCGGCGACGCCCTGCACCTGCTGGCGGTAGGCCGCCGACAGGGCGTCCCAGAAGGAGTCCTCGTCGGGGTAGACGGCCGGATCGATGGCCGCGGCGCCGCCCCGGTAGTGGACCATCGACGGCGAGGGGATGGTCAGCTTCGCCGTCTGCCCGGGCTGCACCTGCGACTGCAGGTACGCGAAGTCGTCACCGAAGATCGGCTCGTCGATCGACAGCGGCCCGTCGACGTGCAGTCCGGCCGGGGTGTAGTCGATCGTGCCGTCGGCGTTCTTGAAGTGGACCTCGATGTTCTGCGCGACCTTGTTGATCCCGGTGATCGCGTAGATGAAGTCCATGTGCCAGGAGGCGCGGCGGAACTCGCCGTCGGTCGCCGTCGACAGGCCGATGTCACCCTGCATGCGCACGACGTCGGCGATCGCCTCGTCCTCGATGCCGCGCAGCTCGGCGTCGTCGATCTCGCCGGCGGCGTGCCGGGCGCGGGCGTCGAGGAGGACCTTCGGGCGGAGCAGGCTGCCGACGTGGTCGGCACGGAACGGTGGGCCGGAGAGGTCGGACATGCCCTCAGCATGCTCGGCGCGGCCCACCCGTCAACCTCCTGGACTGCGCAGCGGCGCGAACCCGACCTCCGCCCGACCTCCACAGGGAGCGGGCGGATACTGGGCCGCATGTCGAAGCGGACCGTCGTCGCCGGGGCCGTCTGGGTCGTCCTCACCGTGCTCGCGTTCCTGATCGACCCGATCCTCGGCGCCTGCGTGCTGATCTTCGGCGCGATCGGGGTGGTCGTCGTCCAGCTGTCGAGCACCTGGAACGAGCACCCGGACTTCGAGGCCCGTGAGCTCGACCGGGCCCGGCGACGCAAGGTGAAGTGGGAGCAGAACAAGGGCGCCCGCGAGAAGGATGCCGCCCGCTACGCCGCCCACCAGGCCCGCAAGTCCCGCTCCGCGGACGAGCGCGCCTCCTGAAAAGCAGTCGACGGGCGAGGCCGCCGGCCCTACGGTCCTGGCCATGGGCGACACTTTCCTGAGCTGATCCGCGGACGCTGCCGCGCAGCTCCCGCCGTCCGCCGGTTCGCCAACGACCGGCCGCGACCACTCCTCCCCCTTCTCGGCGTGCCCGCCGGATGCCGCGGGCGCCCACCCACTCCTCCGGAGGCTCCCCATGTCACGACCCACCCCTGCCATCGACGGCGCGGCCGCCCAGGCGCGCGCCCAACTGCCCGAGGACGACCACGCCGGCTTCGACCGGCTGGTGCACGCCGTCCTCTCCTCCCCCGGCGCCACCCGCCAGCCCGCGCTCGGCGCGGTGCTGCGCAGCCAGCTCCCCGGCACCGCCGGAGTGCGGTGGCTGCACGCCGAAGGGCTCTCCCCCACCTCACGCGCGTCGGCGCTGACCGCCGAGCACTGGCTGTCGCTGCACACGGCGTGGCAGGCCCACCAGCAGGTGCCGCGGGCCGGCGGCCGGAGCAATGGGCACGGCCCGCGGGCGGACAGCCGGCACGGGCACGCCCCCGGGGCGCAGGCAGCGCCGCGCTGGTTCTGAAAAGGACCCCATCCTCCTCACCCCTCGCAAGCTCGGGGCGAGCCTCTGGACGGGGCCGCAGGAGGGCCTCTTCAGCCGACGGCGTCCTCGGCGGCCAGCTCGTC
>JAOPVN010000252.1 GCA_025966175.1 Modestobacter sp.
CTTCGGCGTGGTGGGCGACCTGAACACCGTCGTCCCGGCCGCCACCGAGCAGATCACCGCCCGCAAGTAGTCGAAGGGCCCCCTTGCAGGGCCCCGCCACTCGCACGCTCGCGGCGGGGCCCTGCAAGGGGCCTGACGGGTGGCCGGGCCCGCGTGGCCGCTGGCCTGTCGAAGGACGGCCTCGGCCGTCTCCTCGGCCGCTCCGAACAGGCCGTGCGCAGCTGGGAGGCGGGGCGCAGCCGGCCCGCTCCGGCCACGCTGCGGCGGCTCGAGGTCCTCTTCGCGCTGCCGGCCGGCCGCTTCGCGGCCTGAGCCGCGGCCGCGTCGCTCAGCTGCCGAGCAGTCGGCGCAGCCAGGTCACCCGGGCGGCCTTGGCGTCCCGGGAGATGCCGGCCGCGGGCGCGAACGTGTCGAAACTGTGGAACCCGCCGGGCCAGACGTGCAGTTCGGCCCGGCCGCCGGCCTGCCAGATCCGGCCGGCGTGGGCGACGTCCTCGTCGCGGAAGGTCTCCGCCGAGCCCACGTCGATGAAGGCGGGCGGCAGCCCGGACAAGTCGGTGGCGCGGGCCGGGGCGGCGTAGGGGGACACGTCCGGCCCGCCGCGGCTCGCGCCCAGCAGCGCGGTCCAGCCGGTGTCGTTCGCGGTGCGGTCCCACACGCCCTGCCCGACCATCTGGACGGCGGACGGGCTGTCGTTGCGGTCGTCGAGCATGGGGCACATCAAGAGCTGGCCGGCCAGCGCCGGACCGTCCTGGTCGCGGGCCAGGAGGGCGAGGGCCGCCGCCAGCCCGCCACCCGCGCTCTGCCCGGCGACGATCACCCGGCCGGGGTCGATGCCCAGCTCCGCGGCGTGCTCGACGGTCCACAGCAGCCCGGCCCAGCAGTCCTGGACCGGTGCCGGGTGCGGGTTCTCCGGTGCCAGGCGGTAGTCCACGGACACGACCGCGAGCTCCAGCGCATCGGCCCAGTCCAGCGCCTCCATCACCCCGCTGCGGTTGTCGCCCATCACCATGCCGCCGCCGTGGATGAAGTAGACGGCAGGCACCGGAGCGGTCGCGCCGGCGGGCCGGCAGATCAGCAGCGAGACGTCGGGGGCCCCCGGTGGCCCCGGCACCGACCGGTCCGCCACGGTGAAGCGGCCGTTGCGGGCCAGCTCGGCGTCCGACGGTCTGCCCTGGAGCGTGCCCTGCCGGACCGCCGGGATCCGTTCCGGGGTGAGCGCCGGGGGCACCACCGCTGCGAGAGCCGCCAGGACGCGTTCCAGGTCCGGGTCGAACGGCGGCGGGGTGGTCGGCCGGGCGGCCGGCGGGCCGGGGACGGCGCTGGTCACGAACTCTCCTCGATGCGGGGGCCGGCGGTGTGGCGCCGGCGGACGGGCCGGGCGGGTCAGACCTCGATCAGGACCCCGCCGGCCTGGCCGCCACCGGCGCACATCGTGGCCACGCCGATGCCACCGCCGCGACGGCGCAGCTCGTGCACGAGGGTGGTGATCATCCGTGCGCCGGAGGCCGCGATCGGGTGGCCCAGGCTGCAGCCGCTGCCGTGGACGTTGACGAGTTCCTCGTCCAGGCCCAGCAGCGTGCAGGCGGCGACGGGGACCGAGGCGAACGCCTCGTTGATCTCCCAGAGGGCGACGTCGGACTGCGCCACGCCGGCCCGCGCGAGCAGGCGGGGGATCACCTCGACCGCGGCCATGCCCATCCGCGCCGGGTCGACGCCCAGCGCCGTCCATGCCCGGACCGTCGCCAGCGGCGTGAGGCCCGCCGACCGTGCCAGCTCGTCGCTGGTCAGCGCCAGCACGGCCGCGGCGTCGTTGATGCCGCTGGCGTTGCCGGCGGTGATGGAGAAGCCCTCGATCTCCGGGTGGATGACCTTCAGCGAGGCCAGCTTCTCCATGGTGGTGGTCCGGCGCGGGTGCTCGTCGACGGCGAAGTCGACCAGCGAGCCGTCCTTCTGCAGTGCCTTGACGGGGAGGATCTCGTCGGCGAAGACGCCCGCGTCGATGGCGGCCACCGCCCGCTGGTGGGAGCGGAACGCCCAGGCGTCCATCTGCTCGCGGGTCAGCCCGGCGGCGACGGCGGTGCTCCAGCCGACGGAGATCGACATGTCCCGGTTGGGGGCGTCCGGGCGGTCGGGGTGGCTGGGGCTCATCCAGTTCTCCTCGAACTCGTCGAGCGTGCCGGGGATCCGCCAGCGCATCTCCGGGGCGGTCGAGGTGGACTGCACGCCACCGGCCAGGATCGCGGAGTCCATGCCGGCCCGGATGGTGGCTGCCGCGTTGCCCACCGCCGTGAGGCTGCCGGCGCAGTGCCGGTTGACCGCCTGACCCGGGACCGACGTCATCCCGGCAGCCACCGCCGCGTGCCGGGCGATGTCGCCGCCGCCCCAGCCGGACTCGGCGAGGACGACGTCGTCGAAGGCCTCCTTGTCCAGTCCGGAGCGGCGGACCGCCTCCTCCAGCGTGACCTGGGCGAGGTCCAGCGCGCTGGTGTCGGCCAGGGTGCCCTTGAAGGCGGTCCCGATGGGGGTCCGGACAGCGCTGACGATCACGGCATCGGGCACGTGGCACCTTCCGAGGGAGGGGTGGCGGACGCCGGCCGGCGCCGAGCTCGACCATACGGCCGAGTGACCGAATTGAGTACCCTCACTCGCCGGGTGAGCCCGGCGTGCCAGACGAGCCCGGACGCGGGGTCACCCGGACCAGACCCTCCTGGACGACGCTGGCCACCAGGGTGCCGTGCCGGTCGAAGAAGCGGCCCCGGCACAGCGCCCGGGAGCCGCCCGCCCAGGTCCCCTCCTGGTCGTACAGCAGCCACTCGTCGGCCCGGAACGGCGCGTGGAACCACACGGCGTGGTCCAGGCTGGCCAGCAGCACCCCGGGATCGTCGATGACGACGCCGTGCGGGGGCAGCGCGGAGGACAGCAGCAGCAGGTCCGAGGCGTACGTCGCCGCGCAGGCGTGGATGAGTGGTTCGTCGTCCAGCGGCTGCGCCGATCGCAGCCACAGCCGCTGGTGGGGATCCCGTCGCTCACCGCGCACGGTGGCGAACCGGGGGAGCTCGTCGGGGAAGCGGAGCTCGAGCGGAAAGGCCTCGGAGATCCTGGTCAGCCACGTGCGGCTGCGCTCGTCGGCGTGCTCCAGCGTCTGCGCGGCCGTCGGCAGGTCGTCGGGGTCGGGGGCGTCCAGCTGCGGACGCTGGTGGGCGAACCCCTCCTCGACCACGGCGAAGGACGCCGACAGGTGGAAGATCGGCTCGCCGCGCTGCACCGCGACCACCCGCCGGGTGGTGAACGTGCGCCCGTCCCGGATGGCGTCGACCGTGTACAGGATCGGTTCGCCCGGGTCGCCCGGCCGGAGGAAGTAGGCGTGCAGCGAGTGCACCGGCCGGTCGGCGGGCGCGGTGCGGCCTGCCGCGACCAGCGCCTGGCTGGCCACCTCGCCCCCGAAGGTGCGGGTCGCGGCGGTGGGGCGGGAGCGCCCGCGGAAGACGTGCACCTCGATCTGCTCGAGGTCGAGGATGTCCTGCAGTCCTGGCGTCACCTCGACATCGTGACAGGTGCGCGGGACGGCGACGACCGGTAATCCGCACCCTCAATCGCCGCCGAGCGGACCCGCCGTCCCGGGCCCGGTCAGCGCCAGGCGAAGACCGGCTGCTCGTAGCCGGCGACCCGGGTGGCCAGGGCGTGACAGGCCACCTGGCAGAACTGGTGCAGGACCGCGGCGGTCGGGGCGTGCAGGTAGCCGCCGAACAACGGCAGCTGGATCACCGGCGCGTCGGACTCCGGGATGCTGAGGAAGCGCGGGGGCACGTCCAGGTCGGCCACCGGCACCTGGTGGACCGAGGCCACCTCGGCCTCCGCGCCCACGAGCTCACCCACCCGGCCTGCCCAGCAGACGACCGGCGTCATCACGTAGCCCGACCGGGTCACGTAGTCGTCCAGCAGCCCCAGGACGTCGGTCTCGGCGAGGTTCAGGCCGATCTCCGCCCGGACCTCGCGCAGTGCCCCCGCCACGGCCGTCTCGCCGGGGTCGCGGCGGCCGCCGGGCAG
>JAOPVN010000321.1 GCA_025966175.1 Modestobacter sp.
CGTCCGCGGACGCCATCTTCAGCCAGCACGCCACGAAGGACGCCGGCCAGGCCTTCTACGCCGACGTGAAGGGCCGGCTGGCCGCGTACGGCCGGCGCCGCGACGAGCTGCTGATCCTCCCGGCCGCGACGTTCGTCGTCGGGGACACCGACGCCGAGGCCGCCGAGCTCGCCGCCGAGGTGCGCAAGCAGCAGGTGTCCGGGCAGACGGCGCTGCGCAAGCTGGAAGAGGTCTGGAACCGGGACCTCTCCGGCTACGACCCCGACGGCCCGCTGCCCGAGGTCGACCCGCTGGTCGGGGAGCACACCGTGGCCAAGGGCCGGGCCAGCGTCCGGATGAACCGTGACCCGCTGGCGGTGGCGGCGGACTGGCGGGAACGGGCCGCCGCCAAGGGCCTGTCGATCCGCGAGCTGATGATCGAGATCAGCAGCCGGCAGAACTTCATCGGCAGCGCGGCGACGGTGGCCGGCCAGATGGACGACCTCGTGCAGTCCGACGCGTGCGACGGCTTCATCCTCGTCCCGCACCTCATCCCGGGCGGGCTGGACCCGGTGGTCGACTCCGTCGTCCCGCTGCTGCAGGAGCGCGGTGTCTACCGGACCGAGTACCCGGGGACGACGCTGCGGGACAACCTCGGCCTGCCCGCCGTGGCCCGAGCGGGTCAGGCCCGACCGAGCACGTGAGTCCCGTGGGGTCGCTCCGGCACCACGCCGGCGTCGGGCCCCGGGAAGACCACGCAGGTGTGGTCCTCACCGAGCCAGCGGACGACGTAGGGCGGCGACCCGTCGGGGTGCGGCACCTCGACGATCTCGCCGACCCGTTCCGGCGTGTCCGTCACGCGCCCGTGGACCACCAGCCACTCACCGGTTCGCGCCTGCACGGTCACCACTTCCCGGACCATCGACGGAGAAGGACGTCGTCCACGGATCACCCCCTGCCCGGGGGTTCCTCGCTCCACGCTGAGGCCATGCTGAGCGTCTTCGCACGAGATGTCCAGAGCCCCGGGCCCGCGCTGCGGGACATCGCCGGCCGGTCTCCCGGCGGGCGGGGTGCGCTGTGCCTGGACACGTCGGCGCAGCCCTTGGTTGCATCCTCGTGACCGGTGTTCGACGGCCGGCACGAGGACGACCGGCGCCGGCTGCTGCTCGACCGCACACCCGCCTGACCAGCCGCTCGATCCCGACGGAGATGCCGTGACCGGGGACGCCGACGCCACCGCTCCCGGCAACGCGGTGTCGCTGCGGACCGCCACCCGGGCCTGGTTCCTCATCTCGCTGCAGACCTTCGGCGGCCCGGCCGGCCAGATCGCCGTCATGCAGCGCACGCTCGTGGACGAGAAGCGCTGGATCGGGCAACGCCGGTTCCTGCACGCGATGAACTACTGCATGCTGCTGCCCGGCCCGGAGGCGCAGCAGTTGGCGACCTACGTCGGGTGGCTGCTCAACGGCACCCGCGGTGGGCTGGTGGCCGGTGGGCTGTTCGTGCTGCCCGGGCTGGTGGCGATGCTGGTCCTCTCCGGGGTCTACGTGGCCTTCGGCGACACCACCGCGGTCACCGCCGTGTTCGCCGGGCTCGCCCCGGCGGTCGTCGCGATCGTGGCCCAGGCCGTCGTCCGGGTGGCGAAGCGGGCGCTGACCAGCCCCGCACTCGTCGCGATCGCCGTCGCCGCCTTCCTCGCGCTCGCGCTGGTCGCGGTGCCCTTCCCGGTCGTGGTCGCCGCCGCCGGGATCACCGGGTGGGCGCTGCACCGGTGGCGGCCGGGCGCGTTGCCGGCGGGGAAGGCCGCCGATCCGAGCGACGCCGGGCCGGCGCCGGTGATCTCCGACGACGTGCTGCACACCGAGCGCCCCTCCATCCGTCGCACGCTGCGGACGTTGCTCGTCGGGCTCGTCGTGTGGGGTGCGCCGGTCGGGGCGGTGGCGCTGCTGGCCGGCCGGGACAGCGTCCTCACCCAGCAGGGGCTGTTCTTCTCCGGTGCCGCGGTGGTGACCTTCGGCGGCGCCTACGCCGTGCTGGCCTACGTGGCCCAGCAGGCCGTGCAGGTCTACGGCTGGCTCGCACCGGGGGAGATGGTGCGCGGGCTCGCGCTGGCCGAGACGACGCCGGGGCCGCTGATCATGGTCGTGCAGTTCGTCGCGTGCCTCGGCGCCTACCGCGACCCCGGTGGGCTGGACCCCTGGGTGGCTGCGGTGCTCGGCTCGCTGCTGGTGGTCTGGGTGACGTTCGTGCCGAGCTTCCTGTTCGTGCTGCTGGGCGCCCCGTACATGGAGCGGCTGCGCGGCAACCGGTCGCTGTCGTCGGCGCTGGCCGGGATCACCGCCGCCGTCGTCGGGGTGATCGCGAACCTGGGGCTCTACTTCGCGGTGCACACGCTGTTCGGTGACACGGTGTCGGTCCACCGGTCGGTGCTGCACCTGCAGCTGCCCGATCTCGGCGAACCGCGGTGGGTGGCGCTCGCGCTCACCGCGCTGGCCGTCGTCCTGCTGTCCCGGGCCAGGTGGTCGGTGCTGCGGACGCTCGGGGTCTGCGCCGTCCTCGGCCTGGCCGGCGGGCTCGTCGGGCTCCCGGTGTCCTGAGGCGTCAGCGCCCGCGGGCGGGCAGCAGCCCCTCCTCGTGGTCCAGCTCCCGCTCCAGGATCCGCAGGCCCTCGTCGGGCAGCCGGGCGCCGTCCCGCCAGCGGAGCAGCTCCTCTCGCTGGGCGGCGAGCACCGCCCGGCGCAGCCGGAGCCCCGCCTCGTAGGTCGGCGACAGCGGGATCTCCCCGCCCTCTGCCGTGCGCAGCACGTCCAGCCGGCGCCGGTAGCGGTCCAGCCGGGCGCGCAGCTGCGTGCGCAGCGAGGCGATCACCTGGTCGTCGACGGCGTCGTGCTCGTCCTCCTGCAGCGAGTCCAGCCGAGCCAGGCCCGCCTCGGCCGCGGCGATCCGGGCCTGGTTGCGCAGCCGGGCCTCGTCGGCCTGGTCGGCGCGGCAGCCCAGTGCGCGCACCAGCGGCGCGAAGGTCAGCCCCTGGCCGACCAGGGTCACCAGTACCGCGAGGAAGGCGCAGAACAGCAGCAGGTCGCGCACCGGGAAGGTCAGCGGCAATGTGAAGATCGCGGCCAGGGTGATCACCCCTCGGGTGCCGGCCCAGCTGAGGACGACGATCTCCCGGCCGGTGAGCCGGCCGCTCGGCGCCGCCCCACTGCTGCCGTCGTCGATGTCCTGCCCGCCCAGCCGGCTGTGCGCCCAGCGGGGCAGCGACTCGGTGAGCAGCAGCCACAGCGGCCGGATCAGCAGCACGCCGCCGACCGTGACCGCCGCCGCGGTGACGATCGTGGTGGTGTCGTAGGCGCCGAGCCCGCGGATCACCTCGGGCAGCTGCTGGCCGATCAGCAGGAAGACCACGCCCTCGAGCACGAAGTCGACCAGCCGCCACACCGCGTCGGTCTGCAGCCGGCTGGCCCCCGACGTCCAGTAGGGCGTGTTGTGCCCGATCACCAGGCCGGCGACGACGACGGCGAGCACCCCGGAGACGTGCAGCGCCTCGCCCAGCAGGTAGGCCACGAACGGGGTGGCCAGCGAGATCGCGTTGGACGACAGCGGGTCGCGCCGCAGCCGGCGCAGCGGCCGGACGCCGTAGGCGACGACCAGCCCGGCGGCCACGCCACCGACCGCCGCGACGACGAAGTCACCGGCCGCCGCGGGGGTGGAGAAACCGTCGCCCTGGGCCGCGCCGACCGCGACGGTGAGCAGGGTCAGCGCGGTCGCGTCGTTGAGCAGCCCCTCGCCCTGGATGAGGGTGATCAGCCGCGGCGGCAGGCCGACCTTCCGGCCCACCGACAGCGCGGCGACCGGATCCGGCGGGGCGACCGCCGCGCCGAGCGCGATGCCGGCCGCCAGTGTGGCGCCGGGCACCAGCAGGTCGACGCCGACCCCGATCAGCACCGCGGTGACCAGCACGAGCAGCACCGACAGGCTCACCACCGTGCGCAGGTTCCGCCGGATCGCGGTCAGCGAGGAGTCCAGCGCGGCGCTGTACAGCAGCGGCGGCAGCACCAGGGTCAGCACGAGGTGCGGGTCCAGCGTCACGTTCGGGCCGGGCAGCAGCGCATAGCCGATGCCCACGAGGGTGAGCAGCGCCGCGGCCGGCAGCCCCGTGCGGTCGGCGACCCAGCGCACCGCGACGATCACCGCCACGGCCGAGAGCACCAGCAACAACACGGTCTCGGCACTCACCGGTCCAGTCTCCCTGACCGTGCGCCGGGGCCCGGGAAGGCGCCGGGCTCGGCCGGCGTCGGCGGTGCCTGGCGGCAGGCGCGCGCCTGCCGCCGATCAGTGGTCGGTCGGGTAGACGACGCCGAGTTGCGCGCGGACGCCGTCGAGCAGCCGGGCGGTCGCCAGCGAGTGCTCCAGCGGCACGACCGGGCTCTCGGTGAGCCCCAGCTGCACGCAGCGGGTCACCTCGCGGAGCTCGTGCACGTAGCCGGAGCCGATCAGCTCGAACTCCTCGGTGCGGACTCCCGCCTCGCCCACCTGCACCTCCAGCCGGGTCGGGCGGTACACCTCGTCCGGGCCCTGGGCACGGATCCAGCCCTCGCTGCCGCAGACCATCGCGGTGTGCGGCGAGCGGGCCAGCAGCGACGTCGTCAGCTGGGCCTGGGCGCCGGAGGCGTAGGACAGCGTGAGGGCGTTCTGCGCGTCGACGCCCTCGGCGTTCAGGGTGCCCACGGCAGTCACCGCGTCGGGCAGGCCGAGGGTGCCCCAGGCCCACAGCAGCGGGTAGACGGCGAGGTCGAGCAGCGCGCCGCCGCCGTCGGCCCGGGCCCAGATCCGGGCGGTGGGGTCGAGCGGGGCGGGGAAGCCGACCTCGGCGTTGACCCACTGCACGGTGCCGATCTCGCCGGAGGCGGCGATCTGCAGGGCGCGCTGCATCGCCGGCAGGAACCGGGTCCACACCGCCTCCATGAGGAACAGCCCGCGCTCGCGGGCCAGGTCGACCACCTCCTGCGCCTCGCGCGCGTTGATCG
Source organism: Modestobacter sp. (assembly GCA_025966175.1). Classification (GTDB taxonomy): domain Bacteria; phylum Actinomycetota; class Actinomycetes; order Mycobacteriales; family Geodermatophilaceae; genus Modestobacter. Next base: position 5,007 of record JAOPVN010000321.1, read on the forward strand.
TCAGCGGCTTCTCGCACAGCACGTGCTTGCCGGCGGTCAGTGCGGCGCGGACCACCTGGTGGTGCTGGGCGTGCGGGGTGGCGACGTAGACCGCCTCCACCTCGGGGTCGGCCAGCAGCGCCTCGTACCCGAGCCGCCCGTCGTCGTCGGAGTACCAGGTGGCGAAGCCGAACTGCTCGGCGAACGCGGCGGCCCGGCCGGCCCCGCGGGAACTGACCGCCCGCAGCACCACGTCGTCCAGCAGCGCCAGGTCGGCGGTGACCGTCGCGGCGTTCCGACCGGTGGCCACCACGCCCCACCGGACCGGCCGCCGGTTGGCGGTGCGCGGTTCGGCGTCGAGCAGCTCGGGGCGGGGGAGGTGGGGAGCGGGCACGCGCCCACGCTAGGGGAGCTTTCTCACCTCGTCCGGGCCCGCGGACGCTGGCCGAGGTGCTGCAGGCCGGCTGAGCGGGTGGGACGGCCGGTGGTCGGCCTCAGGCAGGCAGGCCCACCGCATGGGTGTCCATGAACTCGCGGATGCCCTCGCTGCCCATCTCGCGGCCCATCCCGCTGGCGTTGAAGCCGCCGAAGGGCGCCCGCTCGTCCAGCACGGCAGCACCGTGGGAGTTGACGAACGTGTAGCCGGTGCGCAGCCGGGTACCGACCGCGGCCGCCCGCGCCGGGTCCGCCGTCCACACCGACGAGCACAGCCCCGACCAGGTGTCGTTCGCTCGGGCGATCGCCTCGTCCTCGTCGTCGAACGGCAGGATCGGGATCGTCGGGCCGAACTGCTCCTCGACGACGACCCGGGCGTCGTCACGCGGGTCGAGCACCAGCGACGGCCGGAGGAAGTTGCCGCGGGACAGGTCGGTGCCTTCGGCCGGCTCGCCGAACTCGCGCACCTCGGCCCCGGACGCCCGGGCCTGATCCAGCAGCGCCTGCACGAACTCCTTCTGCCGCGGGCTGTGCAGCGGCCCCATGGTCACGCCCTCGTCGAGCCCGTGGCCGAGCCGGGTGCGGGACAGCGCGACGGACAGCCCCTCGACCACCTCGTCGTAGCGGGAGCGGTGCACGTACAGCCGCTTGCTGGCCATGCAGATCTGCCCGGTCGAGTCGAAGGTGCCCGAGTACAGCCGGCCGAACGCGTCGTCGTCCAGGACGGCGTCGGCCAGCACCAACGCGGGGTCGTTGCCGCCGAGCTCCAACGCCACCCGGGTGAGCGACTCGCTGGCCATCGCCATGATCCGCTTGCCACCGCCCGGGCTGCCGGTGAAGCAGACCTTCTTCACCCGGTCGTCCTGGATGAGCGCGGGACCCACCTCGGCGTCGGT
>JAOPVN010000344.1 GCA_025966175.1 Modestobacter sp.
TGCGGAACAGCAGCGCGACCATGATCGCGGCCTTCATGTTCGGCAGCGTGACCCGGACCAGCCGCTGCCACCAGGTCGCCCCGTCGACCTTGGCCGCCTCCTGCAGCACCTCGGGCACCTGCGCCAGACCGGCGAGGAGCAGCAGGGAGATGAACGGCGTCGTCTTCCAGATCTCGGTCAGGCAGATGACGAACAGCGAGCTGCCGGTGTGGCCGAACCAGTCGGTGTCGGGCCCCACCCCGGGCAGCCAGCCGAACCACGAGTTCACGAAGCCGTTGGTGATGCTGAAGGCGAACTGCCACGCGAAGGCCGACACCACGGTGATGACCGCGTAGGGGATGAGGATCGCCGCGCGGAGCACCGGCCGGATCGCACTGAGCGCCTTGGCCATGACCATGGCGAGGGCGAAGCCGAGCACCAGCTCGACGGCCACGGTGACGGCGGTGATGAGCACCGTGACGAGGATCGCCTTCCACCACAGGGGGTCCGAGAGGATCACCCCGTAGTTGGTCAGTCCGGTGAACGACCGGTGGGCGGGGTCGGTGAGCCGGTAGTCGAACAGCGAGTCGTAGACCGCCTGCAGGATCGGGTAGGCGGTGACCAGCAGCATGACCAGCAGCGCGGGCCCGGCCAGCAGCCAGCCGAGCTTCCGCTCACTGCGCACGCGGTCGCTGGTGGTCCCGGCCGGTGCGGAGACCGGGGCGGCCTTCTCCGTCGGGGGGAGCGTCGTGGTGCTCATGAGTGCTCCTCGCCGGCGCTCGTCGCCCGCGTTCGCGGTGCTGCTGTGCTGACCGGTTCGCTCGCACGCTCGCTCACAGCAACTGTTCCTTCCGAAGCACGGCGGTGATGAAGTCGGTGGCCTTCCGTGGGGTCGTCTCGGGGTCGATCGAGGCGGTCGGGTGGTACTGCTCCTGGATGCCGCCGGAGAGTTCGCTGTAGTAGGCCGTCTGCGGTCGCGACTTGGCCTGGTCCAGGGACTGCAGGATCGTCGGCGCCATCGGGAACACCGTGAGCACGTCCGGGTCGTCGTAGACGGTGGTGTCGGAGGCCGGGTTGCCGTTGGTCGTGAAGTAGTAGGCCTGGTTCTCCGTGGAGGTGATGCACTCACTCGCCGCGTAGGCGAGGTCGACGTGCTTGCTGAAAGCGCTGATGCCGAGGTTGATCCCGCCGTACGGGGGCGCGCTCGGCGTGCCCGCGTCGACCTGCGGGTAGAGCGCCCAGCCGAAGTCGTCGGGCACCGACCGGTCCATGGTCCCGGCCTTGACGGCGGCCAGCGCCCTTCCCCAGACGAACGGGTAGTTGACCTGGAAGCCGGCGTCCGGGCCCTCGAAGCCGGTGGCCGTCGTGTCCTCGGTCGCCGTCGAGAGTGCGGGGCCGGCCGTCCCGCTCCGCGACACGTCCCGGAGCACCTGAGCCGCCCGGACCCCGGCGTCCGTGGTGAGCCCCAGCTGGATCTTCTTCGGGTCCTCGGAGTTCTTCGCGATGATCGACCCGCCGGTGGACTCGATCACCGCGTTGAACCAGACGGTCAGCGACTCGGCGCGGGCGCCCTGCACGCCGAGGAGCTTGTGCTGGTCCTGCGCCGCCTGGATCAGCTGGTCCCAGGTCACCGGCCGGGTCATGTCCAGGCCCGCGGCCTCGGCGACGGACTTGCGGTACCAGAGCAGCTGCGTGTTCGCCCAGAAGGGGACGGCGACGAGCTTGCCGGCCCAGGTGGACCCGTCGATGGCGCTCTGGACGACGTCCGCGGTCACCCGCTGCTCGACATCGGCCGGCACCGGGGCGAGGAAACCGGCCTGGGAGAACTCCGGGATGAACGGCGGGTCCAGGCTCATGATGTCGATCGAGGAGTCGTTGGCGGCGAGCCGGCGGACCAGCTGTTCACGCTGGGCGGCCGCCTGGCGGGGCAGGACGGCCGTCTCGATCCGGTACGTGCCGCCCGCCGCCTCGGTGCACCGGGCAGCGATCTCCGCCTGCCCGCCGGAGTCCGGGTTGGTGTACCAGGTGAGGGTCGGCACCCCTCCGCCGCCACTCCCGCAGGCGGCCAGCACCGAGGTGAGAACGGCCGCGGCGGCCGCGGCGGCCAGCGCCCGTCGCCGTCTCCGCCCCCCTCCCCCGGTCCGCCGGACAATGCGCGTGCTCGGCACCGTCATCCGCCTCCGTCGGCGAGGGGCGACCGGTGGTCACCACGGATCTCGGAGGGTGGCCCAGCTCACATCCGGTGTCAATTGGAGGCATCGACCGCCGCGGTCTCGCGGTCGACGATCACGGAGGGTGTCGTCAGCACCGCCGGGGCGTGCGGCAGCACGTGCTGGACGTAGGAGCGCACCGCCGCCCACGTGCCGACGTCGAAGCCGGCCCGCTCGGACAGGAACCATCGGTGCTCGAGCACCTCGTGGAACACCTCGGCGGGCTCCAGCCGTCCGGCCAGCTCGACGGGGATCGCGTTCACCACCGGCTGGTAGACGTCGGTGAGCCAGCGCCGCCCGGCCACCTCCTCGGGCACCGGGCGGCCACCGCGCTGCTCCAGGTAGGCGCGGTAGGACCACAGGTCGTTCAGCAAGCGGCGGGCCTGGTTCTCCTGCACCTCCAGCCCGGTCAGCCGGAACAGCTCGTGCCGTTGCTGGCCGGGCTCGGCCACCCGGGTCTCCACCCGCAGCCGGGCCCCCTCGGGGGAGGTCACCAGCTCGACCTCGCCGACGTCGAAGCCCAGGTCGTTGATCCGCTGCAGGCGCTCGGCGATCCGGTACGCCTGTTCGTCCAGCCGGAAGACCTCCTCCCGGGTCACCTCGTCCCACAGCGCCTCGTACCGGCCGGCCAGGCTGTCGGCCACCTCGATCGGGTCGATCCTCGGCGACAGCAGCTCACCGGCCTGCAGGTCCATCAGCTCGGCGCCGACCCGCTCGCGGGCCAGTTCGACGTCGTAGGCCCGCATCCCGGCCGACAGGCTCGGGTACCTCTCCGCGGTCTCCGCGTCGACCAGGTAGGCGGTGTAGGAGCCGGCGTCCAGCCGGAACAGCGTGTTGGACAGCGAGCAGTCGCCCCAGTAGATGCCGGCCAGGTGCAGCCGCACGAGCAACTGGACCAGGGTGTCCAGCAGCCGGTCGGGTGAGTCCGCGGCACGCGGACCGGAGAACACGTACCGGTAGGACATCGAGTACTCGAGGTAGCGGGTGACCAGGATGGCGTCCTGGTCACCGGGCCGGTCGACGCAGATGCCCAGCACCGACACCGAGGGCAGGCCCTCGCCCTCGAACTCCGCGAGCAGCGCGTACTCGTGCCGGGCCAGCGGCTCGGCGATCTCCTTGAGCGCGTAGACCCGCCCCTCCCAGGCGGTGAAGCGGACGACGTGGCGCGAGATGCCCCGCTGGGGAACGTCCATCAGCAGGTCGGGGTCCCACTCCTCCAGCGGCTGGTCCCACGGCAGGGACAGCAGCCCGGCCGCCTCCGCGGCGGGGGGTCGGAAGAGGTACCGCATCACGCGCTCCGGAGGTCGCTTCGCCCGGGTCGTCGACGCCGGCCCTGGCGGCGACGTGTGGCCACGATGTCACGTCCCCCCTCCCCGGCGTGGCCCGGGAACGGCGCGGCCGCCCGCCCCACCAGGGGGTCCGGGCGGCCGCGGACGGTGCCGTGCGAGAGGTCAGCCGACGAGCTGCCCGGTGACGACGGCGGCCTGCGCGGCCCGCTCCGGAGCCGTGCCGGGCTGCAGCACGAGGCCCAGCAGCCAGCGGCAGACCAGCTCCGCCTCGGGCCGGCTGATCCGCAGCGCGGAGCCCAGGGTGAGGACGACGTCGCCCCAGCGGTCGGCGTCCAGCCCCATCATCTGCACGAGGGTCTCGGGCTCGGTCTCGGCCAGCCGGCGCAGCACCGGGTGCGCGCCGACCTCCTCGGCGAGCGCGGGCACGGCCACGGTCAGCGGCAGCTCAGCGGCGAGGGCGGCCAGCCGGTCCAGCTCGAAGGCGATCAGCGCCTGCGCGACGTCGTCCTTGGTCCGGAAGTGGTTGTACAGCGTGGCCTTGGCGACCCCGGCCGCGGCGGCGACGTGCTGCATCGTGGTCTTGCGGACCCCACGCTCGGCGATCGCGGTGCGGGCACGGGCCTGCTGGCCAGGGCGGGTGCTGCTCATCGCGACACCTGGGCGGGCCAGGGGGCGACGCGGGTC
>JAOPVN010000352.1 GCA_025966175.1 Modestobacter sp.
TGCCCGACGTCGTCGCCATGCAGACCCGCCAGCCCAACCTCGAGGGCGCCGGGGAGATCCCCCTGCGCCGGCTGGTCAAGGAGGCGCTGCGGATGCGGCCCTCCCGCCTGGTGGTGGGGGAGGTGCGGCAGGAGGAGTGCCTGGACCTCCTCATCGCGTTGAACTCCGGCCTGCCCGGCATGTGCACGCTGCACGCCAACAGTGCCCGCGAGGCCGTCGTGAAGATGTGCACTCTGCCGCTGCTGGCCGGGGAGAACATCGGCCACGCCTTCGTCGTCCCCACGGTCGCCGCCAGCGTCGACCTGGTGGTGCACGTCGGCACCGAACCGAGTGGCCAGCGCCGCCTCCGCGAGGTCGTCGCGCTGCCCGGCCGTACCGAGGGCAGCGTCGTCGAGACCGCCGATGTCTTCACCACCCGCGACGGTCGGCTGGTGCGCGCCGATGGCTATCCGCCGCACGCCGACCGCTACGCCGCCCACGGCTTCGACCTGGCCGCGCTGCTCGGCGACCAGAGCGAGCGGTGGTCGGCGTGAACGTCTCGGGTGGGCTCCTCGGTCTCGGACTGGGCATCGGCCTGCTGCTCATCTGGCGCAGTGGCTCGCGCGCGCCGGTGCGACGGTCCGGTGCCCCGCGGTCGGGGCGCCGCCAGCAGCTGCTCGCGGCAGCCGGGCTCACCGGGATCAATGCCGCCCAGCTGCTGGCGTTGCAGGTCGCCCTGGGTCTGGCCGCGATGCTGCTGGTGCTGCTGACCACCCAGACGGTGACGATCAGCCTGGTCTTCGGGGTGTTCGGTGCCGCGGTGCCGTACCTGCTGGTGCGCAGGCTCGCCGCCAAGCGGCGGGCGGACCTGCGCGAGGTGTGGCCGGAGGTGGTCGACAACCTGGCCTCGGCCGTGCGGGCCGGACTGTCCCTGCCCGAGGCGCTGGCCGCCCTCGCCGTCCGCGGACCCGAGGTGCTGCGCCCGGCGTTCGCCCGCTTCGCCGCCGACCATCGGAGCAGCGGTCGGTTCAGCGACTCACTCGACCGGCTCAAGGACGACCTCTCCGATCCCGTGGGCGACCGCATCATCGAGACGCTGCGCGTGGCCCGCGAGGTCGGCGGCAGCGACCTGGGCCGGGTGCTGCGCACGCTGGCCGCCTTCCTGCGCGAGGACGCCCGGGTCCGGGCCGAGCTGGAGACCCGGCAGGGCTGGGTCATCCAGGCGGCCCGCCTCGCCGTCGGGGCGCCCTGGGTCGTGCTGCTCCTGCTCGCCACCCAGCAGCAGACGCTGACTGCCTACGACAGCCCGGCCGGGACGGCGCTGCTGATCGGTGGCGGCGCGGTGTGCCTGGTGGCCTACCGGCTGATGCTCCGGATCGGGCGGCTGCCCGAGGACGTGCGGGTGCTCCGATGAGCGCCGAGCTGATCGGGATGCTCCTGGGGCTGGCGGCGGCCGGCGGGGTGCTGCTCGTCGTCTCCTTCTCCCCGCCGTTCCGCCAGGTGCGGCTGGTCGACCGGCTGGCGCCCTACGTGCACGACAGCCCGGCACCCTCGCGGCTGCTGGGCACCGCCACCCAGCCGGGCATGTTGACTGCGGCGCGGCGGGTGTTCGGCCCGGTGCTGTTCGACGGTGCGCGCTACGTCGACCGGCTGCTGGGCGGCCGGGTGGCCGTGCGGCGCCGGCTCGATGCCCTCGGTGCGGACTCCACGGTCGAGGACTTCCGGGTCGAGCAGGTGGTGTGGGGCGGACTGGGCCTGCTGGGCGCCGCCGTCGTCGCGGCCCTCGGTTCGGCGCTGGCCGGGTCGGTGAACCTGCTGTCCGTCGTCCTCCTGTGCGTCGCCGGTCTGGTCGGCGGCGTCCTGGGCCGCGACTGGTGGTTGACCCAGCAGGTGCAGCGCCGCGAGGAGCTGCTGCTGGCCGAGTTCCCCGTCGTCGCCGAGCTGCTCGCGCTGGCGGTGACGGCGGGGGAGAGCCCGACCGCGGCGATCGCCCGGGTGACCCGGCTCTCCGGCGGGGAGCTGGCCCGCGAGCTGGGCGCGACGCTGGGCCGGGCGCGGGCCGGGGTGCCGCTCGTCGAGGCGCTGCAGCAGCTGGCCGACCGCACCTCTCTCGATGCGCTGGCCCGGTTCGTCGACGGGCTGATCGTCGCCATCGAGCGCGGGACGCCGCTCGCCGAGGTGCTGCGGGCCCAGGCCGCCGACGTCCGGGAGGCCGGCAAGCGCCGGTTGCTGGAGGCCGGCGGTCGCAAGGAGATCGCGATGATGGTGCCGGTCGTGTTCCTGGTGCTGCCGGTCACCGTTCTTTTTGCCCTGTTCCCAGGGCTGATCAGCATCGTCTCGCTGGCGCAGTGACGCCGGTGACCGACCGAGGAGGACGACGGATGCGCGCGTACGCGTACGCACTGGCCGCGCTCGCTGCGCTGGCGGGCCGGCTGGCCGACGACGATCCCGAGCGGGGCGACGTCCCCGGCTGGGTGATGATCACGGTGATGACGGCGGCCCTGGTGCTGGCCATCCTCGTCCCGTTCCGCGCGGCGATCGTGGAGGCGGTGTCGAACGCGCTGGACTCGGTGACGAGTGCGCCCTGAGCGGCTGACGTCGGCCGATGACCGTGAGCAGGGCAGTGCGGTCGTCGATTTCGTGCTGGTCGGGGTGCTGGTCGTGGCCCTGTTGCTGGCGGTGCTCCAGGTCGCGGTCTACGTGCACGTGCGCAACGTCGTCGTCGCCAGTGCGCAGGAGGGGGCCCGGTACGCGGCCAACGCCGACGTGCCCACGGAGGCCGGCGCGGACCGGACCCTCGAGGTGGTCGGGCAGGCCACCTCGGTGCAGACGGCGGCCGGGCTGAGCTGCACGTCCGGGCAGGAGGTCGACGACAGCGGGTTGGTGCTGGTCGTCGTCCGGTGCACCGGTGCGGTGCCGAGCCTGTTCGCCGCGCTCGGTGACCTGCTGCCGTTGAAGGCGACTGGTCGGGCGGTGGAGGAAGAGCCGTGAGGTGGCTGCGCGCCCGGCTGGCTATCGGGGACGATGAGGGCGGCTCGGCGATCGTCGAGTTCGTGTTCATCGCGCTGGTGGTGTTCCTGCCGCTGGTCTACATCGTCGCGGGGTTCTCGGCAGTGCAGCGCGGGGTGTTCGCCTCGACCGAGGCCGCGCGGGAGGCCGGCCGGGCGTTGGGCACCGCGCCGGACCCGGTGACCGGGCAGGCGCGGGCGGAGGCGGCGGTGCGGATCGCGGTGGAGGACCAGTCGGTGCAGGCGACCGACGTCGTGCTGGCCTACGCACCGGTCGGCGCGGGGTGCGAGGCGGCGGGCAGTTACCAGCCCTCGCTGACGCCGGGAGAGGAGTTCACCGTCTGCGTGACGGTGACCGTCCGGGTCCCGCTGCTGCCGGAGTTCATCGACGCGAACACCGCGACGGGTGAGTTCGTCGTCGAGCGCGACCGCTACGTCGACCGCTGAGCCGGCCGGTGGCGCCCGCTGTCAGGGGCCGTGAGGTCGCCCTGCGCCCGTCCCTCGGCGCGGAGCGCCTCCACCTTCGTCATCCGCTCGACGGCCGACTGCCCGATCCGCTGAGCGATCGCGGGCAGCAGCGACTCGACCAGCGCGTAGGCGGCCGACAGGGTGTCGAACAGTGACGAGGACACGTTCACCGGCAGCACCACGTCGGCCCACGCCGATGCCGGCGACAACCAGGTGTCGGTGAACAGGATGACCGTGCAGCCTCTCCGCTTCGCGATGCTCGCCAGCGCCGCCGCGTCGGGCTCGTACCGCCGGTAGTCGAAGACGGCAACCACGTCCCGGCGGCCGATGTCGGCGACGAGGGCCAGGTCGTTGCGCAGCGGGTCGTCCAGGAAGTGCACGTTGCGCCGCAGGTCCCGCAGCAGCAGGTGGAAGTAGCGGGCGATCAGTCCGCTGTACTTCCCGCCGACCATCAGGACGGCATGGGAGTCGTCGGCGATGGCGGTCACCGCCGCTTCCAGCTCCGCGGGCGGGATGGACGTGAGCGAGTCGCGGATCAGGTCGGCTCGACGCACCCCTTCGTTCACGACCAGTTCGGCGATGGACGTCTCGCCGTAGTGGCGTGCGGCGCGGCTGACCGGACTCGCGGTGCGGGTGGGCAGCTCCTGCCGGAGCAGGGCCTGCAGGTCGACGAAACCACCGAGGCCGATCTTGGTCGAGAAGCGGACGACGGTGGGCGCGCTGGTCTGTGCCACAGCGGCCAGTTCGGCCGCCGACGCCAGCCCTGCGCCGGGGTAGTTGGCCAGCAGTGCGCGCCCGACCCGTCGCTCGCTGGGGGTGAGGGTGTCCATCTTGTGGTAGATCAGCTCCGCCACGGTGGGCCGCGGGTCACCCGTCATGGCGGAACCCTAGGGGTCCTCGGCGGCCCGTGGCGGCCCTCGCCCGCGCGATGCCCAGCGGGTACCGAGCCGCGTAGCACGGCAGGCTCGCGAGCCCTCGCTGGCTCCGGTGGGTGGTCGCCCGGCGTTCGTCCGCGTGGTCGGTCATCCTCGCTCCTCGCTGGCGGCGTCGCTGTGGGTGCGTTCCCAACGCCCCTCGCTCCGGGGTCGCCGCAGCGGGCAGCCAGCAGCCGAGCGAGGCGTGCAACGGCCCGTCGTGCTGCCCACGTTGTGAAATCGCCGTTACAGAATGACGCAATCTCTATCGTTTTGAAAAGGTCCGTGCCATGGTCTTCGCACGGCGGAGCGGACCTGCTCCGGGAGGCCCAGCCCGCTCCGAACGAAGACTGGAGACCATGACCACGACCTGGCTGCCTGCGTCCGGCCCCACTCCCTTTGCCCTCGCGGTCCACGGCGGAGCGGGCGCGCGGCCGGAGCCGGTGCGCGATCCCGAGCTGCACCACCGCACGCTGCGCGAGGCGCTCACCCGCGGGCAGCAGATCCTGGCCCGGGGCGGTCCGGCGTCGGACGCGGTGTGTGCGGCGGTCACCGTGCTCGAGGACAGCCCGCTGTTCAACGCCGCGCGGGGCGCGGCGCTGGCGACCGACGGCGTCGCCGAGCTGGACGCGGCGCTCATGGAGGGTGCCGGGGTCTGCGGAGGCGTGATCGGGTCCCACCACGCCCGCAACCCGATCCTGGCCGCGCGGGCCGTGCTGGCGCAGACGCCGCACGTCCTGATGGTCGACCCGTCGGTGGAGGTGCTCGCCGGGTGGGGAGTGCAGACCGCGCCGGCCGAGTACTTCCTCACCGAGCGCCGTCTCCGGGAGGTCGAGGAGGCCCGGGCCGCCCACCTGGCACCCACCGGCCACGGCACGGTCGGGGCGGTGGCGAGGGACCTGCACGGTGCGGTCGCCGCGGCGACGTCGACCGGTGGAGTGACCAACCAGCTCCCCGGCCGGGTCGGTGACACCCCGCTGATTGGGGCGGGCACCTTCGCCGACAACGAAACCGTGGCGGTGTCCTGCACCGGCACCGGTGAGCACTTCATCCGGGCGGTCGCCGCCCATGACGTGCACGCGCGGATGAAGTACCTGGACGCGTCCCTGCGGGAGGCCGTCGAAGCCGTGCTGGACGGCATCGGTGCGGCCGGCGGCGAGGGCGGGCTCATCGCCGTCGACCGGCAGGGCAACGCGCTCGTCAGCTTCAACAGCAACGAGATGTTCTGCGGATACCTCGATGACGGAGAGCCGGTGACCCATGTCTGAGACCAAGGACGTGCTGACCTATGCGTCTGGCCGCGACGCCTTCACAGCCGACCTGTCCGCGCTGGCGGAGTACGGGCCCCGGGCGTCGGCCCTCCTGGCCGGACCTGCGGTGTCGCTGCACGACCACCCGGTGCGCCTGCCGGCGCCGCTGACGGCCGACACCTGGGCCGCCCACCGGGCGTCCGGGCGGGACGTCCTCGCCGGCAAGGAGCTGGCCAACTCACCCCTCGACGTGGTCGTCGCGAGCTGCCTGTCCATCCCGGAGCTGGACTACGTGCGCTCGTGGGCGGCGAGCCTCGCGGCCGAGGTGGCTGCCGCACCCGGGCTGACGCTGGGCCTGGACGTTCGCCAGCTGGACGGACTGGCGCTGCAGGCCCCCTCACCGGACGCCCCGATCCTGGTGTTCCTGGGACTGGAGGACCTCGGCTCGGTCAGCGATCTCCGCGGTGTGGAAGAGCTCTACGCCCTGGGGATCCGCAGCGCCGGCATCTCCTACAACACGGGCACCGCCTTCGGCGGTGGGCTGGCGCAGGAGGAGGACCTCGGACTCACCGGGCTCGGCCGCGACGCGGTCTCGCTGATGAACGAGCTCGGCATGGTCATCGACGTCTCCCACGCGGGCGACCGCACGGCACTGGAGACCGCCGAGGTGACCGGCGCCCCCTTGGTCATCAGCCATGCCGGTGCGCGGCAGGTCTGGCCGTCCGCGCGGATGAAGCCGGACGAGGTCATCCAGGCGATCGCGGCGACCGGCGGCATCATCGGGATCGAGGCGGCTCCGGGATCCACTCGCACCTCACCGGACCACGGCGGCCACGACGTCGACGACGTCGTCCGGCACATCGAGTACTGCGCGGAACTGGTCGGCGTCGAGCACGTCGGCCTCGGCGGCGACACCTTCTACGGCGACCACGTCGGCTTCTACCGGGCGCTGGGCTCCGCTCCCGTCTCACCCGAGGGCGTCGCGCCTTTCGACGGGGAGCTGGTGCCGGGCGCGGAGAACCCGACCGAGGTGCCGGTCCAGCTGGTCTACCGACTGTTGCAGCGCGGCTGGTCGGACCAGGACGTCGCCCGCGTCCTGGGGGGCAACGCGCTGGCCGTGATGCGCCGCGCGCTGGCCGGCTCACGGACGCACTGAGACGGGCGCAGCCCGCGACGAGCAACACCCCCGCCGACCACTGACGGAGTGGCGGACCAGCACACACGGTCAGCAGCACGCGTGCACGAGCGGCACACCAGGCACATCTGATGAAGAGAACAGGAGTCGAGATGAGTAGGTCGCGCTGGGCGGTGGCCGCGGCACTTGCGGTGGCGTTGGCGGCGGGCGGGTGCTCGAGCGGGGGTTCGAGCAGCGACGCAGCCTCGGACACCCCGGTGTCCGGGGGGACCCTGACATGGGCGGTCCAGGCGCAGCCGGGTGCTGGTGGGCTGGACCCGATGGTCTCGGCCAACTCCGCGGCACTGGGTGTGCTGGAGCAGATCTACGAGACGCTGCTGGTGAAGGACGACGAGGGCGCCATCAAGCCCGGCCTGGCGGAGAGCTACGAGCAGGTCGACCCGGTGACCTACCGCTTCACCCTCCGCGACGGCGTGGAGTTCTCCGACGGGTCACCGTTGACGCCGGACGACGTCGTGTTCACCTTCCAGACCTATCTGACCGGCACCAGCGCGGCGAAGGCGTTCCTGGCCAACCTCCAGACGGTCGAGGCCGTGGACGACCGCACGGTCCAGTTCACCTTCAGCCAGCCCAACGGCACGTTCCTGAACGCGGTGGCCAACCGCAGCTCCTTCTTCATCGTCAACAAGGCCTGGTACAGCGCCAAGAGCAGCGACCAGCGTCAGCGGGAGGCGATGGGCACCGGCCCGTTCGTCCTCGGGACGTGGACGGACAACGTCGAGCTGACGCTGGAGAAGAATCCCGGGTACTGGGAAGCGCCCAAGCCCTATCTCGACGAGATCGTCTTCAAGATCGTCCCCGACGAGACCTCCCGGCTGTCGCTGGTCCAGCAGGGCAGCGTCCAGGCAGCGTGGTTCAGCGACGCGTTGGTGGCCGAGCAGGCCAAGGACGCCGGTTTCACCGAGGGCGACCTGTCCTACACCGGGAAGCTCAGCGTCTTCATCAACCCCGCCAGCGGCCCGCTCTCGGACAAGCGGGTGCGGCGGGCGCTGTCCCTGTCGCTGGACCGCGAGCAGCTGATCGAGCTCGGCCTCAACGGATACGGGCAGACCTCGCTGTTCACCGTGGTCGGCGACCCGTCCTCCCCCAAGCCGGACGAGGACACCCCTTACTACGCGCGGGACGTGAAGAAGGCGAAGGCGCTGCTGGCCGAGGCCGGGATGTCCGACGTCACCATCTCGCTGTCCTACCCCAGTGACCTCTCGCAGCAGAACATCCCCGTCTACGAGGTGATGAAGCAGCAGGCGGCCGACGCCGGCATCACGCTGAACCTGGTGGCGACTCCCTGGGCGGAGATCTCGAAGACCTACACCTACGGCGACCCATTCACCGACATGGTCTCCTTCGGCAACATCTTCAACGCCGACTACACCGGCTACTTCAACCAGTACCTCAGCGACACCGGCCTGATGAACCACTGGAAGGCCACTCCGGACGCCGACAAGGCGCGGGACCTCCTGAAGCAGCTCACCGTCGAGACCGACCAGGACAAGCGGCACGAGCTCGCGGTGCAGCTGAACGACGAGGTCGCCGAGAACGTGCTGAACATCGTCCCGCTGGCCACGCCACAGGTGGTCGAGGTCTGGGACGCCAACCAGCTCCACGGTTACTCGAGCGACCCCTACTCCTTCCGGTACCGGCTCAAGGACGCGTGGCTCTCGGAGTGAACACGCAGCCGATGACCCACGACGACGAGAGGACCAGGAGATGACCGTCGACATCGACCAGCTGGTCGAGTTCCGGCACGACATCCACCAGCACCCCGAGGTCGGGCTCGAGCTGCCCAGGACGCAGCAGAAGGTGCTGGAGGCGCTGGACGGTCTGGGGATGGAGATCACCCTGGGGCGTCGCTCCACCTCGGTCATGGCGGTGCTCCGCGGCGGAGCGGTGCCGGCGGGCACGGCTGCGCGGCCGACCGTCCTGCTCCGCGCCGACATGGACGCCCTGCCGGTGATCGAGGACACCGGTCTGCCGTGGGCCTCCCAGAACGGCAACATGCACGCCTGCGGGCACGACACCCACACCTCGATGCTGATCGCGGCCGCCCGGAGCCTGGCCGAGGACCGCGCCACGCTCCCCGGGGACGTCGTGTTCATGTTCCAGCCGGGGGAGGAGGGCGTGAACGGGGCGCAGGTAATGATCGACGAGGGCATCGTCGAGGTCGCCGGCCGGGTCCCCGACGCGGCCATGGGCATCCACGTGCGGGCGAATGCCCCTGGCGGCGTGTTCAGCATCCGGCGCGGGCAGATGATGGCGGCGGGCAACTCCCTCCTGGTGACCCTGCGCGGGCGTGGAGGGCACGGTTCGGCCCCCCACGAGGCCAAGGACCCCATCCCCGCCCTGCTGGAGAGCGTGCTCGCCCTGCAGGTCGGGATCACCCGGGAGTTCGACGTGTTCGACCCGGTGGTGCTGACCGTCGGCTCCATCCACGCCGGTACCCGACGCAACGTGATCCCCGCCGAGGGCTCCTTCGAGGCGACGATCCGGACGTTCGACCCCGCGACCCGGGCGCAGGTCACCGCGTTCGCGCCCCGCGTGGTGCAGGGCGTGGCAGATGCCTACGGCCTGCAGGCGGACATCCGGATCGAGGAGGGCTATCCGGCCCTCATCAACGACGGCACCGAGGTCGAGATCGGCATCGCGCTGATCGAGGAGCTCTTCGGGACCGGCTCTCTGGACCTGTTCAAGAACCCCACGGCCGGAACGGAGGACTTCTCCCGGATCCTGCAGCGCATCCCCGGCTACTTCGTCTTCCTCGGCGCGTGTCCGCCGGGGGGCGACCCCGCTGCCGTGGCGCCCAACCACTCGCCGCTGGCGGTGTTCGACGACGACGTCCTCGGCCGTGGCGCCGAGCTCGAGGTCGCCTGGACCCACCGACGGCTGCGCGCGCTGGCTGCCGGCTGATGCTGCACCCCGACCGCTGCGGCGGGGAGGAAGGAGGCGGCTGTGGGTAGCTACCTGCTGAAGCGGTCCGCGACGGCGCTGCTGGTCCTGATCACCCTGTCGGTGCTGGTCTTCAGCCTGGTCCGGTGGATCCCGGGGGACCCGGTCGCGTCCTTCGTCGATCCGAACAACCCGGATCCCGAGCAGATTGCGGCCATCCGGCACTCCCTCGGGCTGGACCGGTCGTGGTTGGCCCAGTACGGCAGCTGGATCAGCGAGGCCGTCCGGGGCGACTTCGGACACTCGATCACCCAGCCGTACTCCGTCGGCGAGCAGATCCGCAGTCGTCTGCCGGTCAGTGTCGAGCTCGGGGTGCTGGCCACCCTGTTCGGGGTGCTGCTGGGGGTTCCCGCCGGCGTCGCCTCGGCGGTCTGGCGCGGACGCCTCCCGGACCTGGTCTTCCGGATCGGCTCGTTCGCGTTCCTCGCCATCCCCGCGTTCGTCTTCGGCACGTTCGTCCTGCTGGTCAACTCCCAGACCCTGCGGCTGCGGCTGATCGGCTATGTGCCCTTCAGCCAGGACCCGTTGGCCAACCTGCAGCGCATGGTGGTCCCCTCGCTCCTGCTGGGACTGGGGCTGGCGGCGCTGGTGTGTCGCTACGTCCGGGGCACCCTGCTGGACACGCTCGGCCAGGACTACATCCGCACGGGGCGCTCCAAAGGGGCGAGCCCGGCCCGCCTGGTCATCCGGCACGCCCTGCGCAACGCACTGATCCCCGTCACGACGATCGTGGGCGTCCAGCTGGCTGCGCTGGTGGGGGGAACGGTGGTGATCGAGAACGTCTTCGCGCTGCCGGGGATGGGCAACCTGCTGATCACCGCCATCACCACGACCGACTATCCGACGATCCAGGCCTCCATCCTGGTGATCGGTGCTCTCTACGTGGCGATCAACCTCGTCGTCGATCTCCTGTACCCGCTGGTCGATCCCCGGATCAGGGTGGTGAGGTAGGCATGGCCGAGACATCCGCGGGCATCGCCCGCAGAGCTCCCCGGCGTGGGCTGCGGGCCCCCTCCCAGTGGGCGGGCGAACTGTGGATCGGCGTGGTGATCCTCGGGGTCGTCTTCCTCGCGGCGGTGATCGTGAGCATCGTCCCGTTCCACGATCCCTTCGCCATCAGCGACGACGCCTACGCCGGGCCCAGCGGCTCGCACTGGCTGGGGACGGACAACATCGGCCGGGACTCCTTCACCCGGCTGGCGCTGGCCGGCCGCACCAGCCTGGTCATCTCCGCCTGCGCGACCGCGATCGCCTGTCTGCTGGGCATGCTGCTGGGTGTGATCGCCGGCTACGTCGGCGGGTTCGCCGACCACCTGGTCATGCGGGTCTGCGACGTGCTGCTGGCCATCCCGGCGATCCTGGTGGCCCTCATGGTCCGCGTCATCGTCGGGCCGGGGACGATCCCGCTGATCATCTCCATGGGGCTGATCTACATGCCGACCTTCGCTCGCGTCATGCGGGCGCCGGTGCTCGCGCTGCGCGACCGTGACTTCGTGGTGGCCGCGGAGATCGCGGGCACGCCCCGCCGGGTCATCATGTTCAGCCACCTGCTGCCCAACGCGCTGACGCCGCTGTTCATCCAGGCGGCGGCCACCGCCTCGGAGGTCGTCCTGCTCGAGGCGGCGTTGAGCTACCTGGGCCAGGGCGTCCAGGCGCCCAACCCGTCAGCGGGCCGGATGATCTCGGAGTTCGCGAAGTTCATGCAGACCGACCCGTGGCTGGTCATCCTGCCGGCGGTGCTGATCGTGGCCATCTCCGCGGCCTGGAACCTCATCGCCGACGGCCTGCAGGCCACCCTTGCCCCGCGGCGGTCCGCCCCGTCCGGGAATCGCCGTCGCCGCTCCGCGCTGCGCCCCTTCGTCGGGGACGCGGTGCTCAGCGGTGCCGCCGTCGTGGCGGACGCCCCGGCGCTGCCGTCGGCGGACCCGGAGCCACAGCTCATCGAGAAGGGGACCGGACAATCGTGACGGACACCAGGACACCAGCCCTCGAGGTGCGGGACCTGTCGATCTCCTACGGGGAGACCACCGTCGTCCAGAACGTCGGCTTCCGGGTCGCCCCGGGGGAGATCGTGGGCGTGATCGGGGAGTCCGGCAGCGGCAAGTCGACGGTCGCCATGGCGGCGATGGGTCTGCTGCCGCCGGCCGCCCGGAATGAGTCAGGGCAGATCAGCCTCGCCGGGATGCCGATGACTGGGCTGTCGGAGAAGGAGATGTGCCGGGTCCGCGGGGCGCGTGCGGCGATGGTCTTCCAGGAACCGATGTCGGCCCTGAACCCGTGCATGACCATCGAGGCGCAGATCGCCGAGGTGCTGACCATCCACGGGCTCAGTGGCAAGGCGGCGGCACGGCGACGCGCGCTGGAGCTGCTCCGCCTGGTGCACATGCCCGACCCGGAGCTGAAGCGGAAGCAGTTCCCCCACCAGCTCTCCGGGGGCCAGCGCCAGCGGGTGATGATGGCGATGGCAGTGGCCGCGTCACCGGAGCTGCTGGTCGCGGACGAGCCCACCACCGCCCTGGACGTCACGGTCCAGGCGCAGATCCTCGACCTGATCCTCGAGCTCCGGCAGGACATCGGTCTGGGCGTGCTGTTCATCTCCCACGACCTCGGGGTCATCGCCCAGGTCTGCGATCGAGTACTGGTCATGTATCGCGGGCAGGTCATGGAGGAGGGAACTCCCGACCAGGTGCTGCACCACCCCCAGCACCCGTACACGGCGGCGTTGTTGGCCAGCATCCCGCGGGCGTCCCAGCGGCCACGCACGCCACTGACCGTGATCGGCGGGACATTCCGCGTCGGCGACCGCCTGTCGCCGGGAGACCCGGCCGGCGGCGGAGCGAACGGGCCGGCGGCCGGGCCGGAGCCGGCTTCGGCCGAGCCGGACCGTCCGGTCCTCCTCGAGGCGACGCAGCTCGTCAAGTCCTTCAAGCTCGGACGGCGCCGCACCCTGCGCGCACTCGACGACGTGTCGCTGGCCATCCGCCAGGGCGAGACCTACGGCGTCGTCGGTGAGTCCGGCTCCGGCAAGTCGACCCTCGCCAAGGTCATGATGCTGCTGGCCCGTCCGGACACCGGGACCATCCAGTACCGCGGTTCCCGGGTCGATCCCGGGGGGACCCGCAGGGACATCGAGGACTACCGCCGGAACGTCCAGATGGTCTTCCAGGACCCGAACGACTCGCTGGACCCCCGGTACACGATCCTGCGCACGGTCGCGGAACCGCTCCGCGCCGTCGGCCTCGGCACGGAGGAGACCCGGCACCGGGTGGAACGTTCCCTGGCCGCGGTCGGCTTCGATGCCGAGGTGCTCTCCCGCTACCCCCACGAGTTCTCCGGCGGCCAGAAGCAGCGCATCGCGATCGCGCGGGCCATGGTCACCGAGCCGTCGTTCGTGGTCCTCGATGAGCCGACGTCCGCGCTGGACGTCTCCGTGCAGGCGCAGATCCTCAACCTCCTGCTGGAGATCCAACAGCGCACGAACGTCACCTACATGTTCATCTCCCACAACCTGGCCGTCGTCCGGCACCTGTCCCACCGCATGGCGGTGATGCACCACGGTGCCGTGGTGGAGGAAGGCGTTGCCGAGGAGGTGTTCCGGAGTCCCCAGCACCCCTACACGCAGAGGTTGCTGGCGTCGCTGCCCGAGCTGGAGCGCTCGGCCGAGGCGTCCTGAGAGCTCACTGCAGGGTGTCGCGGTTCTGGGCGTGCTCGCTGAGCTGGGGGAACTCGAGCACCTCGGACCGGGCGGCGTGCACGGCCGCGGTCGTGTGGGCCCAGCACAACCGGCACAGATGATGCGGAGCAGGCGGCACCAGCGGCCGGCCGCCAAGCTCGCGAACCTCCACCCAGCCGACGGCCGCCTCCGCGTCGGCCACCTCCGCGCACTCGTCGCAGCGGTACAGCACGCTCATGAGCTCGGGCCTCCTGGCCGGGGAACGACGTCGGTCCCCGGGGCTCCAGAGTGCCCCTCCCGCGGCGGCGGCGCAGCAGGGTCAGGCCAGCGGCAGCAGGGCCTGCAGCTCGGCCTCGAAGTACGCGCCGTCCAGGTCCTCGACCTCGCGCAGCTCGAGTTCGGCGAGCAGGGCGAAGGCGTCCTCGATGTCCATGCCCCGAGCCTCGGGGGGCTTCCGCGCGTCCGACTCCAGTCAGCCGCAAGGAAGACGCAAGGTCAGGCCCCGCGGTCGACCTCGGCCCGGACCACGCCGAGCAGGGCGGTCTGCAGCGTCTGGTCGGCGTGCTCCCCGCGGTCGAGCGCCTCGCGAGCCGGGCCGGGGAGCCGGCTCACGTCGATGTCGTCCAGCCAGATCGTGTCCCCACCCAGCTGGCGGCCCAGCCGGAGCGCCTCGCCCTCCCGCTGCACCAGGTACTCCTCGCCACCGAGCTCGATCGTCGTTGAGTCGCTCATGCGGGCGCCCCTACCCGGAGTGGCCTGCGGTTCACACCACGCGGGCCGCGCACGGAGAGTCGCCGGACTGCGTGGCTCTCCTCACTCTTTCCGGGCGCCCCGGCGTGGCGCGGGTTCAGCAGCTAGAACTGGTGCCGATGGTCTCGGTGACACGGGGGCGTCGCCGGCGCACCGACGAGTTGTAGGGGAGGGCACGCGTGCCGCGAACGACGGCTGGGCCGCAGCTGCCCCTCGACGTCCGCCACCGGGACGGCGCCGGGCAGCCGGACGCCGACCTGGTCGCCGGCGTGCTGGACGCGCTGCCCTCGCCCACGGTCCTGATCGATCCCGACGGCACGATCCTGCTGGTCAACTCGGCGTGGGCCGCCTCCGGCGACCTGCTCGAGGACGACCGCCTCGAGGTCGGGGTCGGTGGCAACTACTTCGAGGTGATGCTCAGCCTCTCCGACGACGCGGTGAACCACGAGCGCATCGAGCAACTGCGCGCCCTCTCGCAGGGGTTGCGCAAGCGGGTCTCCGCCGACTACGCGCTGAGCACGGTGACCGGCGTGCGCTGGTTCCACCTGCAGGCCTCCCGCGCCGACGAGTCCGGCCGGGTCGTCGTCACCCACACCGACGTGACCTCGCGGGTCGAGGCCGAGCAGGCGTCGGCCTGGCAGGCCCGGCACGACCACCTCACCGACCTGCCCAACCGGGCGCACCTGCACGAGCTGATCAACTCCGAGTTGCGCCGCGACCGGGAGCCGGTCACCGTGCTGTTCCTCGACGTCGACGGCTTCAAGGACGTCAACGACACCCTGGGCCACGAGGTCGGCGACGGCCTGCTGCGGGAGCTGGCCGGCCGGCTGAGCAGCCACACCCGCGGCGAGGACACCGTGGGCCGGCTGGGTGGTGACGAGTTCGTCGTGCTGTGCCGGAACTGCGACGTCGACGGCGCGCTGGCGCTGGCCGAGCGCTTCCAGGCCACCTTCGACGAGCCCTTCCAGCTCGGTGAACGCAACACCCGGCTCACCGTGAGCATCGGCGTCGCGACCGCGCCCGGCGGGAACAGCGACGTGCGGTCCACCGACCTGGTGCGCGACGCCGACCTCGCCATGTACGCGGCCAAGAGCGCCGGCCGCAACCGGGTCCGGGTCTTCAGCCCCGACCTGCGCTCCGCCGTCGAGCAGCGGGTGCTCGTCGCCGCCGAACTGCGCGAGGCGATCGACGCGGGCCAGCTCGTCCTGCACTACCAGCCGGTCATGCACCTGCCCACCGGCGAGGTGAGCGGCGTCGAGGCGCTGGTCCGCTGGCAGCACCCCGAGCGCGGTCTGGTCATGCCCTGCGACTTCATCCCGCTGGCCGAGCAGAACGGCATCGTCGTCCCGCTCACCCGGTGGGTGCTCGGGGAGGCGACCCGGCAGACGGTTGCCTGGGAGCAGCTGGGGCTCACGCTCGTCACCGGGGTCAACATCAGCGCCGCACACTTCGGCACCGGCACGCTGGTCGCCGACGTCCACGACGCGCTGACCGCCGCCGAGCTGGCCCCCGAGCGGCTGGTGCTGGAGCTCACCGAGACCAGCGTCGCGGAGGACCCGCTGCGCGCCGCCGCCCAGTTCGCCCAGCTGCGGATCTCCGGCGTCGAGGTCTCCATCGACGACTTCGGCAGCGGCTTCTCCTCGCTCAGCCAGCTGGTCTCCATCCCGGCCGGCGTGCTCAAGCTGGACCGCAGCCTCGTCGCCGGCACCGAGACGCGGCGCAGCGAGTCCGCCGCCGCGATCGCCGCCGTCGTCGGCCTGGCGACGGCGTGTGGGATGCGCAGCCTCGCCGAGGGCGTGGAGACCGCCGACCAGCTCGACCTGGTGCGGGAGCTGGGCTGCACGTACGCGCAGGGCTTCCACATCGCGCGGCCCATGCCGGCCGCCGAGCTGCCCGGCTGGCTGGCCCGGCGCCCCTCGCCGGCCGGCCGACGCGCCTCGACGGCGCACCTGCAGTCCGCCTGACCACCCGGTTTGCGAGCGGCCGCCGGGCCGACGAGGGTGGTCGGTCGTGCGCGCGACGAGAACCCGGCTGGCCGTGGTGGGCCTCGCCGTCCTGCTGACCGCCGGCTGCGGCAGTGACCAGCGCCCGGCGGCCGATGCCGTCGGCAGCTCCACACCGGCGGCCGCACCGACGACGGAGACGGCCCCGCCCACCCCGACGCAGCTCGAGCTGCCCGGCGGCGGCACCCAGGTCTTCCCCGGCCGGCGGCTGATCGGCTTCTCCGGCGCCCCGAGCTCGGCGGCCCTGGGCCCGATGACCGGCGACCTCGCAGCCGCAGCCGAGCAGCTGCGCCAGCAGGCCGTGCCCTACGGCGCCGACCGGGCCGTGCTGCCGACCTTCGAGCTCATCGCCACCACGGCGCACCCCACCCCTGGACCGGCGGGCACCTACGCGACCTCCGTCGACGACGCGGTGGTGCAGCAGTACCTGGACGCGGCCCGGGCGGCCGGCGCGATCCTGCTGCTGGGCATCCAGCCCGGCACCGGGGACTTTCTGCCCGCCGTCCAGCACTACGAGCGGTGGCTCACCGAGCCCGACGTCGGGGTGGCGCTGGACCCGGAGTGGGCGGTGGACGCGGGCGAGGTGCCCGGGGACGTCTTCGGCTCCACCACCGGCGCGGAGCTCGACAGCATCTCCGCCTACCTCGACGGGCTGGTCACCGCCCACCGGCTGCCGCAGAAGGTGATGGTCTACCACCAGCTGCACGCCGACATCGTCTCCGGCCAGGAGGCCCTGCTCGACCGGCCCGGCGTGGCCGTGGTCAAGAGCGTCGACGGGATCGGGGCCGCGGCCGACAAGGTGGCCACCTACCAGCGCGTGATCGTCGGGACGCCGCCGTTCGTGCACATCGGGTTCAAGCTCTTCTACGAGGAGGACACCCGCTCGGGCCCGTTGATGACGCCCGAGGAGGTGCTCGCGCTGGTACCGCAGCCGGAGTACGTCCTCTACGAGTGAGCTCAGCCCGGTTCGCCACGCAGCTTCCGGCGGGCGACGACCACCAGGTCGACCAGGGCCACGGCGGCCAGCACGAGCAGGACGACGGGGAACACCACCGGGACGTCGGCGCCGAACGCGAGGACGGCGAAGACGACGCAGATCACCAGCCCGAAGGCCGCCAGCACCAGGCGCAGGGTCAGTGCGCTCTGCGCGGGAGCCGCCCCGCCGATGCCCGCCGTGGGGTCGTGGTGGTCGGGCAGACCCCGCGCGTAGTCGCTTCGGTTCCGGCGCTGCCGACCCTCGTTCATGCCTGCCTGAGGTACCCACTGGTGCGGCGCACTACCCTGGATCGACGTGGCCGCTGACTTCTCCGTCGTCCTGGACGAACTCGACACGACCTTGAAGTCCATCGAGGCTGTGATGCGGGTCGACGACCTGCGTCGCGAGGTCGCCGACCTGGAGGAGAAGGTCGCCGCGCCGGACCTCTGGAACGACGTCGAGGCCGCCCAGGCACTGACTTCCCGCCTGTCCTACCTGCAGGGTGACCTCCGCCGGGTGGAGGAGCTGCGC